>MWDQ01000088.1 GCA_002070645.1 candidate division TA06 bacterium ADurb.Bin131 | reverse complement strand
AAAGAACCTGAACTATCCCTGTATCTCGGGCTAAAAGGAGAAAGACCATACCACATCATTACATAGAAATACTTTTTTAATGCTTCTGTTCTCGTATAATGCCCCCTTGGAACAAACTGAGAATAATCAATGGCATATGGAAAAATAGCACCAACATCAATAAATGCATGGTTTTTTATAAGATTAATTTCAGTTTCAACCATTTTTGTTGCTTCTTCTGGCAAAGATACCTTAAATTCAAGTAATCTTGCTGCAACTCCGCAGAATGCCATATTTTTTAGTGCTGCTTCTTTCAACTGCCTGGTTTGCACTTTTTTATAGGTTTGTGTGGTTTGTATCAGCAATTTTCTCGTAAATTCTTCTGTAAGTGGCATAAGTTTTTCTTCTTCAAGTTGCCTTAAGGTAAAATCAAAGAAAAGATGATAAACATGAAGGACTGAATCAACACTCACAAAAGAAGGAATCCCTCTGTAGTCATTGTCCTCATAAACAAAAAACGGCTGCTCGTGCTCTGCAGGCATAACAACAAAAAGATTTTTAACCAGAAGATTTTTGGTTTCATCACTCAAAGAAAAATCTTTTAGATTAGCCACTTCCTTTAAGTCATCCGATACCCTGTAGGGTTTTATATCTGGTTTTATCTGTGCAAAACAAACCTGAAAAGAAACAATCAGATATGTAGCAAAAAATAATATAAATAAACCCAATGTTCTTTTCATATTTTACCCCCCTGAGAGTTTAGTTTTTTCAAGCAATATTCACCATCTTCCCGGGCAAGAATAAGTTTTTCTTTTTTATTAACAATCATAACTGGCTTATCATCATTGTTTTCTACAAACCTTATATCAGAAAAACTTTCACTCTGCCAGTTTCCAGCAAAACCGAATCCGCACCATCTGTAAACAACAATACAATATTTTTTGTATGATGTCTTCTCAATACTGATAAGTTCAGCACCATTTTTTCCATCTACCTCAGCAAAAGTAAAGTCGACAAACGGCTTAGAGAGCCGCGAACCAAGCCATTTTGGAAAAACATCCTTTTGGTTCCAGCCAAAAACAAAAAGACAGTTATGTGGATATGAAAAGAAACGTGTTTTTTTATAAACCCCCAGTATAATATCAAGAATTCCGTCTCCATCTACATCCGCAGTTTCTAATTTCCAGGGTTTCCATTTTTTTGGAATGCCCTCCCAGAGTTTTTCGTTGTTATGATAAACAGTAAGGGTTAATGTATTTTCTGGTTCAAGAAATAATACCTCTGTTTGCCCATCATTTTCCAGGTCAACAGCAATCTCTGTATGATTGATTGAAACAACCTCTATCCTGTTCAGACCGTTTACTTGTTTTATTGAAGCAGTGTATCTATTATCAGGACTTTTTGTTTTAACCACAGGACTAACCCTATATTTATCTTCTTTCCATCTCTCAGCCCCTTCAGGACGTTTTGTATTCTTTGCAATGACAGTAATATTTTTTTGTTTGAGGTTATAGGAATAAACATCATAACATAAAAATAAGGACTTATCTGTAGAAAAAAGAAATTCCTCGCCTGAAGTATCAAAGGAAATAAGTATTTCACAAAGATAAAAAGATTCTTCTTCGTTTAATTGCAACAGAGGAAGAATAGGTATTGTTTGTGTTTTATCTTCAAATGTATCAAAAATTTTTATTTCTTTTAATGATGCACAAGCAAGATAGCGAGAATCCTGAGACCATATAGCATCGCACGCTATATAACCATCCATTGGTTCTATTTTTCTAACTGATTTCTTCAGGAATGAGATAACCTCTAAATGTATCTTCCCATCCTGCCAGACAGTGTATGCAACTGATTTGCCATCAGGGGACCACACAGGGTCAAAATGCTGAATAATATTGTGAAAATCAATGGTACCAGCAGACAAATCTTTTTCAAGTTGTGAAATATCTGTTATTAAGATTTCTCTTTTTTCTGGGGACAAATTCACAGTGGATATGAGAAGTAAAAGAAGATTCTCGTAGGATGGGGTTCCAGGATAAACGGGAATATAAATCTTATAACATCTACCAATTGATATTTTATCATCCTGAGATTCTCCTTCATTCTTAAGCAAGAAACCTTCCTCTTCTAAAGAAATCTTTATCTGTTTTGAAAGAAACTCAGGCAAAGACAAAGATGAAGGGATAACAATTAAGATTGGAATATCCTGTATTTTTTTCTGTAAAACAAGTTGCCCTCTTACATATTCAAGTCCAGAAAGATTATGCCAGTATTCTAAGGGTATGCTGCGGTTGAAATAACTATAGTTTGCAGAAAAATTTATAAAGACCTTTGAAGTATTTTCCACTATATACCAACATTCAACTGAGGCATATACATTTATAGCGCAGAGGAAAACAATTACTGACAGAAGAATCTTTGATATAAAAATCCTTCTAATGGGTTTCATTTTTTTTCCTGCTATTCTCCCATTTCCTTAAAACTCCTTCTTTTATCTTTGGCCATTCCTTTTCCCATGCCTGACGTTCTTTCATTGCATAACCTGTGATACTACCCAGTGCCCTTACTGCAGCGTTGCCAACGTTCTTGTTTTCGTCGTCAAGAAGTTCAATCAAAGGTTCAACAGCAGATGGATCCATGATTCTCCCGAGTGCTGTTGCCACATTTTTTCTTACTTTAGCATCATCGCTTTTTAGTGCATCAATCAATTGAGGAACTGCCTTTTCGCCTATATGTTCCAGAGATGTTATTATTTTATCTGTTATTGACAATCTCCACTCATTTTTCAATTTTTCAATCAATGGCGCTGTCGCCCTGACATCTTTTAGTTTACCCAAGGCCTCAATGGAAGAAATTAGTACGGTTTCGTCCCTATCACTTAGAGAAACAATCAATGGCTCAACTGCTTTCCTATCCCCAATTTCTCCAAGAATCCAAGCTGATCTCTCGCGCACCTCTGGTTTTGGATGGTTCAGTAATACCAGAGATAGAGGCTCAACCGCTAACCCTCCAAACTTAACCACATGTTTTGCTGGAGCCCACATATTTGGCTGGTCCAGTTTACCAACCACAGGTCCTATTGCTCTTGGGTCTCCCATATTACATAATGCCTCAATTGCGCTATTTCTTACAAACCTATTCGGGTCATCCAGAATCTTAATCAAGGGTTCAACAGCTTCAGTATCTTTCAGTTTTCCAAGTCCAATTACAGCATATCTTCTTGTTCTGGAATCACTGTCGCCAAGACATTTAATAAAAACCTGAAAAGCTCTTTTATCAGAAATTTCACTGAGAGCTTCTACAACTAAGTTTCGTAATCCATCCCCATCTGATGTCTGTTGAAAAACAGATAATAGATCTTCCACTGCACGGGTATCACCAATCTTTCCCAGTGCAATTATTACAGAAGGACAAACCTCTGAATATCCTTGTTTTAAAACATCCAACAGTGGTTCAACCGCGACTGGATTTTTAAGCAACCCGAGAGAGTAAGCAGCCGCCTTTTGAACACTTTTATCGTTATCCTTAAGCAATCTCAATAGAATATTAATAGCATCTTGGTCCCCTGCTTCTCCAAGTATTTTTGCAACAATTACCTTGCACCGGACATCCTGACTGTTCTGTTTTAACAACTCTGCCATAGGTAATACAACTCCTTTGCCATATTTACTGAGAGCAGATTGTGTATCCTTTTGTATTTGAGTATCGTACAACAGCAGATCTATTAAAGATTGGATTGCTGAAGGATGTTTGATTTCTCCTAAAGATGAAACAGCACGACTTCTTACCATAACATCGCTATCCTTCAACAAAGGTATAATAGCATCTGTAACATCACCCGCAAACTTTTTCAAAATCGGCTGAGGCACTGGATATGGATACCATTTTTTATAAATCAACTGTATTGTGTACAACACACCCGCTCTTACATAGGGATCCTCATCTTTCAGTCCGTTTATCATGGCGGGTAATGCTTTTGCACCAAATTTTGAAACCTCATCTGCGATGTACCTTCCAGGGTTTGGAAATTGAGCATCAGTATATGATTTTTTCCATTTTGGATTTACATCTCTAAGTCTATCTATCACATAAGGCAGTGCCTGGACTGATTTTTCCATATCAGGATACATGAAAAGTCCATTAAGGGCTACTTTCCACTTATCAGTATAAAGGATTTTAATTAACTTCTGAATATCAGGGTCTATTGTTTGTGGAATTTCAGGAATTTTCTCTCTGGGTAAAAGATCCTGTGAAACTGGAAACACTGATATGGTTATGAATGCCATAACTATTGACAA
>MWDQ01000087.1 GCA_002070645.1 candidate division TA06 bacterium ADurb.Bin131 | reverse complement strand
GAAAAAACAATACCTGCATCAAGCCCGATATTTTTTATTCCTTCGTATGTTTTTTTCTGTCTTTCAATAAATTCCTTTTCAGGAATGGAAAATGACTTATCAATTGGCTCTGTGGTTCTAAGAACCTTCAAAATCTTTTCAAACTCATCTTTTATCTGATTATTTCTATCTCTTTCCATTTACCCTCCTTCTGGATTTTTCTCATTTAATTTTTTCTATGAATCCCCAGTATGGTCTATAGTCAAGGAATGGCCTCGGGTCTATTTCGAGGTAAACCTCGAGACAAAATCCATCACTATTTCTATGTCTTCTCGAATCTACGAGAGATGCAATTACCCTTTCTTGCGACTTGAACTTCCTTATTGATTGGAAAATTTTCTCTTCTACATCTCCTGTTGCCTTCACAGCACGATTGGCCCTTATAAAAGAATCCATCCATCCTCTTAATATCATATCCTCTGGAGAAAAATCAGCCCATACCGAATACTCAAGAAATGTTTTGATTCTCGAAATCGTACCCCAGTCAGCAAGAATATCATCACCTGCCTGGGGTCCATCAAATTTACCCATCCAGGAAACTGCAAGATGATCAATATGTTCTCTGTATTCATTGGGAACAAGAATCCTGGTTGCACCAATTTTTCTCAATAGGGGTATAGTTTTTTTAAATGTCCCTTCAATCCCACTTGAAAGTTTCCACCCAATATACGATATTGCACTGAAATCCGGTATATCAAACCTTACAACGTCCTGTTCCTTAATCCCAAGATGTCTATATGCATCCTTTGTTTCGTCTCTTCTTATGTTTACAATTGTGTCTTTCTGTTCAGGACTACTATAACCAGCGCAACCATCGCACACTATCACTACAACCACTCTTCCGCCATTTTTAAGCGCTGCGAGAATTATATACCCTGCACCAAGAATTGCATCATCATCGTGCGGAGAAAATACCACAACTGTTTCCTTTTCATTCTCCCAACCTGGAAAAATCAGGCTAATATCCTGACTCTTAACCCTTCCATGTAGATTATAATACTGAAAGTTCATTATTCCTCCACTGTATCTTAACTCACTAAAACCTGTTTATAATTAATAGGAATTACCCCGAAGGTGCTCCAAGTATTCTTTTATCCTGCACTTTTCATTTTACATTTTGCGGTTCCCAATCATTACGATGCTCGCACTTTCTCGTACAAACTTCCCGCACTTGGTAAATCCCTTTGCTTCTCACTTTAGAAAAGGAAAAATAGGGAAGATTTCCCTCCCCAGTGAGGGGAAAGAGTAAATCACAATGGATTTTATTGAAATAATAAAACATCAAAAAATATCTGTCAATCCAGTGTACAGGACATAAAACATGAGCGCCCGGAGTACTTCTTTAAACCGGGCGCTCAACTCATACTATTTTTTCTTTTTGGCTGTTTTTTTCGTTGCTTTCTTGACTGTTTTCTTGGCTGTTTTCTTGGCTGCTTTTTTTGCACACGCCATTTAAATCACCTCCTTAAAAAGTAGAAAGAAAATAATTTTTTCGGTACAAGTAATATTGGGAATAGATAAATAATGTAATAGAAAAAATCTCTCTGATTTGCAGTTTTTTTGCTGCTACAAAAAGGAATGACGTAAGATTTATTGATGCTTGAATTTTTTTATTTTTTTTCAATCCCTGTCCTGTAAAAACAAAAATCGGGTGACAGATTTTTTTTATTATTATAATCAGGACAGAAAACTGAATCACAAGAAAATTTTACAAATAGGTCTCTGTGCGGGGTTCTAATCTCTCCAAAATTTTTTACTTTTTTTTGTGCCTCCATTTATAAAAAATATAACACAATTTTTTAATAATGCAAATCAAATCAAAAATTTTTTCTGTCGACAAAAATCTTATGCCACATTTCAAGTATAATAAGAAGCCATATTCTGCTTGTGTGATCGATCCTTCCTGATGTATGATCCTCAACCATTTTCATAACTGCTTGCGGATCAAAATATCCTCTTGATAGCGATGCGTTATCAAGAAGTATTTCATTAACAAATTGTTTTAACTCTTTTCTGAACCATCTCCCAACAGGAATACCAAAACCCATTTTTTTTCTCGAAATAATCTCTTCTGGCAGAAACCCTTTTAGTTTTCTCTTCAGGATATATTTTGAGGTCATTCTTCTAACCTTCAGATCTGCTGGAAAAGATGCCATAAGTTCAACAAATTCATTGTCAAGAAATGGACTCCTGGCTTCAAGAGAATTTGCCATACAGGCAATATCCATCTTAACCATTAAAACATCAGGAAGATAAAGATTGAAGTCTGTTGCAAGCATCTTCTCGAGAAGGCAGATATCCCCAGCAGAAGACCAGATATCCCGCACAAGAGCAAGACAATCAGAATTTTGAACCTTCTCCTTCATCTCTTCAGAATAAAACTTATTCTTCAAATCATTTGAAAAAGCAATAAGCCGTCTTGCATAAGCATAATCAAATCCAGATTTTTCTACATCATCCAACCATTTCCAGATTCTATTAAAAGTACTCGAAGGATGCCTGTTATATTGTCTAACAAAAAACTTAAGAATTTCCTTTCTGAGAAAAGGATTTTTTTTATAGATATTATAAATTTTTTCAAGAACTTGTGTCTGCCAGTATCTTGTATAACCTGCAAGATTTTCATCCCCGCCATCACCATTAAGAGCAACCGTTACATATTTTCTTGTTTCTCTTGCAACATAGTATGTTGGAACCATTGAAGAATCTCCAAATGGTTCATTATAGTGCCATACAAGTTTTGGAAGGATTGATATTATGTCTGGCTTTACAATAAACTCATTATGACTGGTATTAAATCTTCTGGCAACAACTCGGGCATATTGAAGTTCACTGAAATCACTCTCTTCAAAACCAACAGAAAATGTTTTCACCGGATGGTCTGAAAATTCACTCATAAGTCCCACAATTGTTGAGGAATCAATTCCACCGCTTAAAAATGCTCCAAGCGGTACATCTGAAACCATCCTGATTTTTGTGGATTCTTTAAGTTTTTCCCACATTGCCTCCATATATTGATTTTCATCAGAAAGTTTTAATTTTTTGGTAAAATCAATATGCCAGTATCTTCTGATATCAATACTACCATTGTTCCAGATAAGAAAATGGCCAGGAGGCAATTTTTTGATTTTCTTAAATACTGTATACGGAGATGGAATTGCCTGATATGCAAGATAAAGATCTATTGCTGTATGATCTATTTCCCTTGAAATTTCATTCACTTCAAGAAGTGCCTTTATTTCAGAGGCAAAATATAGGTCTTCATTATATAAAGAATATACAAGCGGCTTTTTGCCGAGTCGATCTCGCGCAAGGAAAAGTGTTTTTTTTCTATTATCCCATATTCCAAAAGCAAACATTCCCCTCAGGTATTTAAGACATTCTGTCTTGTACTCTTCATAAAGATGCAAGATTATCTCGTTATCAGACCTTGTTTTTATTCTGTGACCCTTATTTTCCAGAAGATCTCTTAATTGTTTGAAATTGTATATCTCGCCATTGCAGACAAGAAATAATGTTCCATCCTCATTTGACATTGGCTGATGCCCACCTGTAATATCTATAACACTTAACCTGCGGTGCCCGAGCCCTGCGTTTCCAAAAAAACTGTACCCCTCATCATCTGGACCACGATAATCCATCACAGAAGCCATTTTCTGAATGACTGACTGAGAAACCTGCTTATCCTTGCTTACAATTCCGCATATTCCGCACATTTTAGCCTTTTTTATGTTGTTGCCTTGAAAGTAGTTTTTCGTAAAGAAACTCGTAAGAAGAAACCATTTTCTTAATATCAAAGTTTTCCTTCACAAATCTATAAGCGTTTTCACCCATTTTTAGGGATGCTTCATCATCAGACAGGATGTTTATAATTTTATCTGCAATTTCATCTGGACAACCAGGACTAACAATAAAACCATTTTCTCCATTTTTTACTATCTCACGCACACCTCCAACATCTGTTGCTATTACAGGTTTCTTCAAGGCCATGGCTTCCAGCAGGATGTTCGGCAATCCCTCCCATAAAGACGGAAGCACCACAACATCTGACATTGTAATAAAATCTTTCATATCTTTCTGATAGCCAGTAAAAATAACATTATCCTTTATCCCACATTCATAGACCAACCTTTCAAGATTTTCTCTCAAAGGACCATCTCCCACAATGATAAATTTCACATTTTTTATCTTACTTAAAACAATTCGTGCTCCTTTAATAAAATACTGAATACCCTTTTCGGGTGAAAGTCGGCCTGCTGTAAGAACGATTTTTTCTTTTTTCTGTGCAACAAACTCAGGGGGTTTTTCAATATCTTCTATCTCAACCCCATTTGGTATAACAATAAGTTTTCCTGCAACAGGTCTTATTTTTCTCTCATAGTGCTTCTTTACAGTAAAACAATTACAGACAATTACATCAGTAAAAAACCCGAGAATTATATCAATAAAAAAATGGTGATTTTTCTTCCATTTGTCTGTGCTTCTTTCACAGGCAATAATAACAGGCACCCTACACAAAAGCCCAGCAATACGACCCCATGTATTTGAGGTAAACATAAAGGTCTGAAGTATATCTGGTTTTTCCTTATGTAAAATATGAATTAATCTTAAAAAAAATAAAAAATCAATCTTATACTTTTTACCCACCTCAATAACCCTGATACCATATTTTTCAAAATCTTCTTTAAGATGCCCTCCACAACGAAGGGAAATTACCACTGGTAAAAACCTATTTTTATCAATGTCTCTACACAACCTGAGTAATTGCCTCTCTGTGCCGCCAATTTCTAATGTTCCGATTACATAACAAATTTTTTTCATGTCTACCTTTGTTTTTGCTATCACATTAAGATTTTACCAGATAATGCATTATAATTTTTTATTTTACACCTTATGATCCATTTTTCATTCTTCTTCTTTTCTTCAAAATCCCCCTCGCCCCCTTTAAGAAAAGGAGGAATTATAGAAGGGACTTTTCAAAGGAGAACAAAAAGAGATAAAAGAAAAGACATAATGGATTCCTCCCCTTCCGCACAGAGGTTTTAGAAGATTTTGCATTTTATTGGAGAACTTTTTTATACAGTTCGAGTGTTTCCCGGGCATTTTTTTTCCATGAAAATTCCCTTGCTCGTTTTAGTCCTTTTTCTGCAAGTTCCAATCTTAATGTTTTATTGGTTAATACTTTTTCCATTGCTGTTGATATCTCTTCTACACTATATGGATTAACAAGAATTGCTGCATCTCCAACAACCTCAGGCAAAGCAGAAATATTCGAGGTGATTACAGGGCATCCGCAGGCCATTGCCTCGAGCACTGGCAGGCCAAAACCTTCATATAGGGAAGGAAAAAGAAATACCTCTGCCAGATTATAGAAATATACGAGATCTGTAGGACCAATATATCCAGGAAAGTACACCTGGTTTTTCAAATCCATTTTTTCAATCTCTGAAACAAGTGGCATCTGAATGGATTTTTTATTTCCGACTATAACCAGTTTTAATCCTGGGTTTAATTTTTTAATTCTGTAATAGGATTCTAAAACCCTCTTTAGATTTTTTCTCTCAACAGAGGTAGCAACTGTCAGAATATACGGAGAAGGAATACTAAACCTCTTAGAAAAATTATTTAATTTTGTTTTATCTTTAATCCTGATAAATTCTTCTCCTACCCCAGGGTATGCCACACAAATCTTTTGCTGCGGGATTTTATAATACCTCATAAGAGATGCCTTTACATACTCTGACACAGCAATTATACTATCTGCTCGCTTCACATAGATGGGAACATTTCTATACCAGGGTTCTTTATACCAGTAGGCGTCCATTTCTTCAAAGTCCAAACCATGGATAGTGGTTATTGCCTTAATTTTTCTTAGATATGGTAAGAAATAACCTGTACTATGAAAGATATCAATATTTTTCTTTTCCAGCCATCTTTCAATAATGGAAATCTTGTGGTCTTCGAAATAGGTTATAATGGGTCTGGGTGCCTTTTTCAGGTAAAGAGAAAAATTATTCTGTTTTGGCAAAAAAGCCATCTTCTTTCTTTGCTCAAAATCACGCCAGAAATAATCAAAAATAATGTATTCGTTTTCTTTATCTATATTACCGAGTGCTTTAATAAACTCTTTTGTCCATATTTCCAATCCTGCGGCATTTTGAACCTGTAAAGTTACACCCAAAGATACTCGCATATTAAAATAACTCCATTTTTTTATTCCTTCTCGCAATGCGATACGCCAGTACTTTCTGGAAAAATGGTCCAAGTTTCAAGGTTATTCCATAGATAACCAAAAAAGACCAGAACAAATGCCAGAGGTCTTTAAAAGATAGGCAAAAATTAAAGAAATACCTGGATTTTATAAAATCCTTGAATTGCTTTTGCGCTTCCAGAAAATTTCCGGCTGATAGAAAATTCTGACCCTCTAAAAATCTTTCCTGAATTTTTCTTATCTCGTATTTTCTCCAGGAACTTTCTGAAATAATATTTTTTTTTCTCGCATAAACAGAATAATAGTCCATTACAATAAAAAAATTAACCGAAGAAACAATATGCTGTTGACCACTCTGATTAAAGTATACCCGATAATACATTAGATTTTCATGCAAGATGCCTATGGGAAATTTCTGCAATATGCGAAGCCACATTTCAAGATCATTCGCTTTAAATATCATATCTCTGGATATATTATATTTCCTGATAAACTGCGACCATTCTTCTGATTGTGATGAAGCAAAAAAATTCTCTTCTTTAAAAGGTCCAACCTCAGAAAATATCTTTTTAACAAACATAGCACTGGGACACATTAAAAAATCTCCATATCTTAAAAAACCATTGTACGCTATCTTAAAATCTATAATATCCATGCCAGAGAAAATTTCAGGGAATCTGCGTTCTCCAATAATCTTATCCTTAGAATTTATAATATATGCCTGTGTGAAAACTGCTGGAACTCTCGAATGGTTTTGTAAAAACTCAACCTCTTTTTGAACAATAAAAGGATCATATATATCATCAGAATGATAAATTGCAAGAAATTCTCCTTTTGCGAGTTTGATTATCACATTGTAATTTCCATAGCAAAAAAGATTTGCTGAATTTCTATTAAATATTACTCGCGTATCTTTGTAAGAGCGAACTATCCTTTCTGTATCATCAGTAGAACCATTATCAGAGACGATAATTTCCAGATTCGTATACGTTTGTCTTAAAATAGATTCAAGACACCGACCAATATAGTTGCCACTATTATAGGTAGGAATCCCAATTGTAACTAATGGTTGCTGATTAATAGAACCTTTTTTATTTTTTGTTTTCTTTTCCATAATGGAGTACGTTGGTTATTGCTTCTCTGAGTCCGAGAAACTTCCATACAACCAAAACCTGTAGGAGGAAAAATATACTTTTTATACATATTCTCAACAAAGGATGGTATTCTAAGTAAGACAACGCAAGCACCGGAATAGCAAAGAAAATTGTTATAAGAATTGACTTAAAAATTAACCAGTAGTCAAAAGGAATAAAAAGAAGGTGCTGCGTATACGTTAAAATCATTAGGAAATGTATAACACAACTTATCAAGGTAGCAACTGCTGCTCCATACATTCCGTATGGTGGTATCATTATGAAATTCAGGCCAATGTTTAGAAGAACAGAAATCCCGGTAAGGAGAAACATTTTATCTGTTTTTTCCTTCATTATTATGGTGCCACCGAGAAGGTTGCCTGCACCTTCAAAGACAACTCCGGCTAACACTATAGGGACTATATTGTAACCGAGCATATATTCACTTCCAATCAAGAGATGGAAAATCTCCCGCAAAATAACAAAGTATCCAACAAAAACCATCCCTATAATCAACCAGAATACCTGAAAAACATTCTTTACCAATTCTCTATATTCATCAGGAAACCTAGCGTACAACTCAAAAGAAAGAGGAGAAAAAGCCTGGCCAATAGGGTTAATTATCAAACTGTTTATTTTATCAGCAAAAGTATAACCAACACTGTATATCCCGACTGCAGACAAACCCTTATATTTCTCCAATATATAACGATCTGCATAAGTTAAAAGCATCAACATAAAACTGTTCGGAACAAGTGGGGTGCCAATTTTTAAAAGATTGCGAAGCCCAGCACAAGAAAATATGTCCTTATCAGGCGGTTTGTAATTCAAAAGAAAAAATCTAATTCCCATAAAAAGCAACAGACAATTTGCCCATAAATAAGAATATAGATATGACATAAATCCAGACCGTAACACCAACAAATACACTGCACTTGCCACTAAAACAATTAAATAAAAGGCTAGATTTATCTGAAAGTATTTCTTAGGGGATTTACTAATCATCAAGAAATTTGTATAAAATCTGCCAATCAAACCCGTTATTACAAATAAAAAGAACACACTTATAGAACCTGGCGTCAGATGAACCCTGGAGAATTTAGAAAACAAACCGGGCTGGAACAAGAAAAGAATGTATAAAATACTACATATACCAAACATATAGAGAAGAATGGAATAAATATTTGTCGCGTTTTCTTTCTGGGAAACTTTGTAAAACTTAATTGAAAAAGCCGCTATCAACCCGGTTTCCGAAAGTATAGAAATAATTGCTCCAAAAACAGTTAGCATCGTAATCTTTCCATATTCTTCGGCTGGTAAAAGTTTAGTGTATAGGGAAATAACAATAAGACCAACCAATGTTCCAATGATTTGAATAGATGAAAAAGATCCCAGTGCTTTTATTAAATAGTTTTGTCTTATTAGCCCAAGAATTCTGGATATTTTCGAGATATTCACTTATTTTTTATCGTTAAACCACACTGTTTAATCACAGAGATGTTTTTTACTGCTAAAAAATTAATATTACTGGACTGATCAAAATCTTTTAGTTGTTTTAATACTCCAAATTCTTTGCTATCAATTTCAAACACTGTATAACCGAACCCTTCAAGATAATAAAGTAAGTCAACTGGCATATAACCGAAAAGTTTCGTATGATATTGTTGTATTTCCAATAAAATTATCGGTGATATTTCTCGAAGAACCTTTTCTGCTCCTTTTAACGCTAATAATTCTCCTCCTTCTATATCCAGTTTGATAAAATCTATTTTTTCAACATGATTTAGTTTGCAATAATCATCTAATTTTCTTATTGGAACTTCAATTTGATAGAATCTTTGATTATCTTCATAAGGATGCGGGCGTAAAGAAGCAAAAGCAGTGCCCAATTTTGAAGGAACAAACAATTTAGTAAATCCTTCTTCGTTTCCACATGCTGCTCTATTTATGACCACGCGGTCAGAATAACCATTAAGCAGAACATTTTTTTCTAACTCCATCACTGTGTCCGTAGGTTCAAATGTATACACCTTACCATTATCACCAACATATTTCGCAAAATAACAGGTATACCAGCCAAAATTGCCTCCTATATCAAAAACTGTATCTCCATTTTTAATTAAACGTTCAACTAAAAAGGTGCAATCTGGTTCATAATTACCACGCAAAGGCATACCTAATAGACTAAGAGTGTTCTTTGGATCCCAGAAAAACTTTAGACCGTTTTGTAGTACAATAAATGTTTGCTTATTTTTATTTATCATTATTGAGTAAGTATCATTTGGCATTAAATGAGATATTTTTTTAACCAATTTATGGAACTGTTTGGCTTTAAAATTATACGTCCAATAAGGACCACCAGGTTTAATGCTTCTGAATTTTTCTCGCGAATGAATAATAAAATTTCCCATCACAGGTACTGATCTGATAAAAGATTTTGTCTTTTTACTAATTTTTTTAAGGGTCATATACATAAACATTTGATTGTTTACTTTTTCTCAATAATCTCCCGGACTAATGTTTCTGCAAAACATTCAGCACTAAAAGGATAAATTTTATCGCTTAACACAAAGTTTTTTATGGCATCCAAAAAATCAATATATTCTGTCTCAGACATATTTTTTATATAAGAATAAAGATCATCGTAGGTCTTGAAATTTCTTTTATCTATAAAGGTATTTGCAGGTATATAATCAGTTATATTTGACGCGCCTAAATAAATAGGAACACAACCAGCAAAAAAGCAGTTAAAGATTTTTTCTGTAATGTAGCCCGGGATATCTCTGGCATTTTCATAGCAGATAGCAAATTTATATTTTGGTAAAACAGTTTTTGCAGGTGCTGGGAACCTTAAACATTTATGTTTGGGAGCCAACATCTTTGAAATTATTTCCAATCTATTTAATTTTTTTAGGGCCCCCTTAAATACATATTTATCCCACCCAAATCCATATAAATCAAAATCTTCTGGATGATTTTTCTCAAACCAGTTTATTGCCCTTATTCTTTCAGTATATAATTCCAGAGGATGATCAGAAAATTTATTGGAATTTATCATCACACATAGTTTTTCCTTTTTATCAAGATTAAACTCTATATTCTCAGGAATTTTATGAGTGTAATTTATTTTGAAATATTTTTTATTATCTATAAGGGTATCATCCCAGGTGAATATTTTTTTGAAGTACTTGTGATTTTCAATGTCCCAGTTATCAGGTTTAACAACCCTGGATTCCATAAGCAATAGATAATTAACTCTTCCAGCGTCAATATATTTCAAAACAGGCATATCGTTGTAGATAATAAAACTGGATTCATCTGGTGGATTAATATCCTGGGTAGATAAATTGATGTCCATTTCTTCTAATCTTTTTTTAAGTAAGTAGCAACCATACAAACAATCATTTATATTAGATACTGGATCTGTTATATCAAATTGCCTGTTGTTTAAGTAAAAGGATCCAGTAAAAAAAGTTGCTTTTATCATATTTTTATCCTTGAAAAAATTTCCTTAAATCGTTCTATATAAGTAGGACCCTCATTAATCACTCTTTTATAACCATCTATCAGTATTTTTCTTCTTTCTTCTTCGTTTTGGAGATAATAGTCTATTTGTAGCAGTAAGTCATCAAGGGTTGTATAAATTGCAATTTCCTTACCAATAATAAAATAGTCCTCGAGAGAAGGAACATAATTAGTCAATTGAAAACCACCAAAGGCAGGTATTTCAAAATTTCTTTGTTTAATCTGTTCACTTCTTTTTGGGCTTTTTATGAATTCTTTAAAATTTCTATAACTTGAAAAAATGTATCTTATATCATATGAAATACTATTTGATATATTTAAATTGATCCGAGAAATCTTAAAAAGTTCAGCCATATTTTCATATGAAATTCGTCCAGTTTCCCAGCCAGTCCCGAAATATTCAACACGTATTTTTCTTTTTTCTAATTGTTTGATAATCCATTCCCTGTATCCGCTGCGCATGCCAACAAACGAAACATCATAGCGATATTGTATTTTTTCAAAATCACAATCTTTTTCATATTCAAAAGAAGCAGGTTTAGTCAAAATTACATTTGTGTATCCTATTTTTTTGTACCTGATAACAGCAAATTTATCCGTTGTTATACAATATGTAAAATGTGGGGCATAATATTTCGTAAAACTGTCAAATCGCCAGTGATCATCCCAGAACCAATTTATTGTTGTACAGATATTTTTCAAATAATCCAGTGTTTCGAAAGAAAATTCATCATATATTAAAGTGAAAAAAATAACATTAGGTTTTATTTCATTTACAAAATTTATCAATGCCCTTTGTAATTTGTCTTTATCTTCTTTGAAATCATCCCACCAAAAAGGAAAAACCTCTGCGGGTAATTGTTTTAAGGCATAAAACCATCCTTTGCCTTGATATTCTAACGTCTCTCCCCGTTCTTTAATGCCATAGTCATAGTGAAGGAAAACCGGAATGATTTTCATAGTGTTTTGTGATTAATAAAGAAGTTATCCGTGATTTTAAAAATATATCTTAATTTTTCATCTGTTATTCCTGGATATACTCCGAGCCAGAAAAGATTATTCATAACAAAATCTGTGTTTTTTAATGAACCATATACCCTGTACTGTATATTTTCGTAAGCAGGCTGTTTTATTAGATTACCCCCAAAAAGCATGCGGGTCGCAATTTTATGTTTTTCCAGGTGGTTTACTATCTCTGAGCGAGTAAAAGAGGCATCTTCCTTAACCAATAAAGGAAAACCAAACCAGGATGGTTCAGCATCTTTTAACCATTCTGGCAGAATAAAAAAATTCCTGTATTTTTCAAAATAATGATAAAGATACCTGAAATTTTTCCTTCTTGCTTTGATAAAAGATGGCAGTTTTTTAATCTGAGCAACACCAATAGCCGCCTGCATATCAGTAATCTTTAGATTATATCCAATATGAGAATAAATATATTTATGGTCATAGCCAAACGGGAGTTTTCCCACTTTCCAGGAAAACCTTTTCCCACAGGTATTATCGCATCCTGGTTCACACCAGCAATCTCTTCCCCAATCACGAAAAGACATTATTATTCTTTTAAGAAGTGGATTATCAGTTAAAAGAGCGCCTCCTTCTCCTGTAGTAATATGATGAGCAGGATAAAAACTACAGGTAGAAATATCACCAAATGTTCCTGTGTACTTGCCTTTGTATTTAGAACCCAAACTATCGCAGTTATCCTCAATAAGCCAGAGATTATGTTTTCTGGCAATAGAAACAACATCATCAAGGCAAACAGGATTTCCCAGGGTATGAGCAATAAAAATTGCCTTTGTTTTCTTTGAAATTGCCTTCTCAATCCTGTTGGTTAGGATATTATATGTTCCAAGATTAACATCTATAAACACTGGAACCAGATTATTCTGTATAATTGGATTTACAGTTGTCGGAAAACCACATGCAGTGGTAATTACCTCATCACCAGGTTTCAATCGACGATCCTTCAATAAAGGCGATGTCAGAGCAGAAACAGCAAGCAAATTTGCTGAAGAGCCAGAATTGGTTAAAAGACAATACCTAACACCCAAAAAACCTGCAAGTTTTTGTTCAAATTTCTTTGCATATCTACCAGCGGTCAACCAGAAATCAAGTGAAGCATCAACAAGATTTATTAATTCTTTCTCATCATAAACTCTGCCTGCATACGGGATTTCGCTTTTCCCAGGGATAAAAACTTCTTTACGAGAATGGCAAAAATTGGCTACCATTCCGAGAATTTTCTTCTTATTTTTGATATTATTCTTCATTATCTTCTAACGGGTCTATTACCATCACTGATTTCAATTCCTCTCGCGATAATGGTGGTTCTTGTTCTTCAATAGGTTTGCCTACTGGTAGTTTTGGTAATGCCTCAGCATTTTGATCAACAACAACTTCTAAAAAAGACGGGGTCCTGTCAGCAAAAAGAAGGCGTAATGCCTTTTCAATATCTTCCTTTTTCCTGGCTTTATAAACAGGAATTTTATAAGCAGCAACCACACTCTGAAAATCTGGGGCACTGTAACCCACAACAGTTGATTGAAATCGACTACCGAAATATTGTTTCTGGAACTGTCTGACCATCCCATAGCAAGAATTATTTATTAATACTATCTTTATGGGTAATTGATGATGAAAGATCGTTTGAAGATCCTGGATATTCAATTGAAATCCACCATCACCAGTTATAACAACCATATTGCTTGTTGGCTTTGCAAAAGATGCACCAATAGCCATTGGCATAGCAGAACCCATTGCTGCCATTCCCCCTTCAGTAAGAAATCTTTGATGTTGTTTTATCTCTAAACTCTGGGCTGCCCACATTTGGTTCTGGCCTATATCAGTACATACTACAGCATTTTCTGGTAGGTACCTTGATAGTATATGCATAAAAAAATTAGGATCTATTGCATCACCCGCAGGAATATTATATGACGGATATTTTTCCTTATAATGTTTTATTATCTTTTTCCAGGATTCCAATTTTTCATAATTATCTTTACCAATATTGTTATTCATAGAAACTAAAAATTTTTTTAAATCACAGTTAACCGACAAATCCGTCCTAATCTTATTGTTTAATTCCCAGGGATCTATATCCACATGAACAATCCTGGCCCCTCTCGCGAAAGTATCAGGTCTTGTTCCGGTCTGCCTGGTATCCAGTCTTGTACCCAGAGCCAGAACTAAATCAGAATTTGCAATAGCCAGATTTGCATAACGATTCCCATAGGTTCCTATCATTCCAACGAACGCAGGGTCCTCATGCGGAAAAGCATCTAAACCCATAAGAGAAGCAACCACGGGTATGCCGGTCTTGTGAATAAATTCAAAAAGATTATCACAGCATTTAGCCAACCTTACTCCTCCCCCGACCAAAACAATGGGACGAACAGAAGAATTGATCAGTTCGAGAACCTGCTCAACTACTTCATCTAATTTCGTGTTTAAAACTCCAGTTGAATCTTCAGAAAAAGGTTTTAATGTAGATGGATCAATATCAGCACGTTGAACATTTAAGGGGATATCCAACAAAACAGGACCAGGTCGTCCGGTCATTGCAAGATACAAACATCTTTCAAGACAATATTTTATCTGCTCAGGTTCATTAACCAACATAGCATCTTTAACAATTGGCCTGACAATATTTACAATATCTGTCTCCTGAAAACCCATCTGTCTAACAGGTTTGTTAAACTTGAATTCATATGTGTTTACCTGACCAGTGATAAACAATGCAGGAATAGAATCAAAAAAACAACTTCCGATACCAGTTATTAAATTTGTTGCACCCGGACCGCTTGTAGCCATGGCAACTCCTATACCTCCCTTAGTCCTTGCATATCCTTCTGCAGCCATTGCAGCGGCTTGTTCATGATGCATAGAAACAGTTAAGATATCCTTTCTACCGTATAAAGAATCAAGTAGATGTGCCAGGGACCCACCCGCCACCTCAAAAATATGAGTTACACCCGAGGAAACAAGAAAATCAATAACATAGTCAGACAGTTTCATATTTTATCCTCCCATCGTTTTCTGGTATAGAATCATATTTTCCGCAAACCAACTTATACTCTTACTTAAACCCATCTTCAAATCATATTTAGGTCCCCATCCTAAAACGTTCCTCGCCTTAGAAATGTCTGCCTGCCATATTTCTGGTTCTATTCTTGGATTAAAAACAGAGTTATACACTGGCTTTACAATATTTCCCGTAAGTTGAATAATTTCGTTTACTACTTCTTTCACTGAGTATTGAACACCATATCCAATATTAAAAATTTCTCCCGCAATTTTATCTTTATTTGCGACAACTCTTAAATAAACATCTATGACATCTTCTATAAAAATAAAATCTCTTACTGCGCAAGGAGATGACACTTCTGGTGATTTACCCCTTAAACAAGATAAAATTACCGATGGAATCAATCTTGTTGCTTCTTCATAATAGCCATAGGGAGAAAAAAGACGAAAGGTTGTGATAGGTAGACGGTCAGATTTAGCCTTCATTTGACAAAACAATGTTGCCAGTGCTTTAGAAATGCCATAGTCAGATATTGGTTCTAATGTATCATTTTCTTTCATTGGCAATTTCTTAACTCCGTATTCTGAAGAAGAACCTGTATTTATAAATATCTTGAACCCGATCTTACTACAAGCATTTATTAGATTTATAGTGCCAATAAGATTTGCTTCGTAAATCTTTTTACAATCGCATTGTGATGGATATCCCCCATAAGCACCAGTATGAAATATAATTTCTGGTTGAATATGTGAAACTATTTTTTCTACTTCCTCTCTATGGGTTAAATCGACATAGTATTCAGTTATGTCACCAAGAATATCCTTAATTCTCCATTTATTAGATGTTCTTCGTATAAAAACATACACTTTTGCTCCTTCTCGCAAAAATGCCCTGGCAAGATTTGCCCCAATAAATCCAGTTGCACCAGTAATTAAAATTTTTTCGTTACTGACCATAAAATATCTCTTGATATCCTATAATTGTTTTTTTTAAACCATTTTGAAGATTATATCTGGGTTTCCAGCCAAGAATTCTTTTTGCCTTTTTAGAACACAAATACTGTTGTTTTATTTCGTATTTTACCTTGTTTAATATCTTATAACACGGCTTTTTCTGCGCTATTTTATAAATCAGTCCCACCAGTTCTATAACAGACAGTGGCGTTTCATTGCTGAGATTGAATGCCTGACCTCCTAATTTAAGTTTTTGTAATCTTTCGGCAATTTTAATATATCCATCCACTACATCTTCCACATAAACATAATCCCGTATAAATTTCCCATCGCTGCGGATAATAAATGTTTTATCTGTAAGTGCGCATTTTATAGCATCAGGAACAATACGAAAAAAATTAAAATCACCTGGTCCGTATATATTGCCGCATCTGGTAATAGCAACAGGTAATCCAAAAGTATGATGATACATCTGAGCAATTAAATCACCACAACTTTTTGATACATCATAAGGATGATTACCC
>MWDQ01000086.1 GCA_002070645.1 candidate division TA06 bacterium ADurb.Bin131 | reverse complement strand
TCTTCTGAAACATTAGAAAAAGGATTATCTTTGATGTGTCTAACTAACAATTGAATAGCATCTTCCTGTTGAAGAATTAGTTCTTTTAGTTCATCCGTTGTATTTTTTTCAGGTTCTTTTGTTTCTTCTGTATTTTCCATTTCATCTCCTTAATATATCAAATACCATAATGGTTGTAATAATTGTTGTAAACTTTCTCCGCCTCCACTCGGTCCTTGTCCAGTATAATCTCCACCTTTTATGATTAAGATATCTCCATAAAATCTGTTATCTGGGTCAGCCGTTACTTTTACTTTAATAGCATTATTATCAATTATTTCTATGCTGTCTGGAAATACTAAAATCTTATCCTTCCACAATTGGACCAACACAGGTTGAGTATTAAGATTATGAGTAAATACAATATAATAATAATCTCTGTCTAAAATCCAATCTCCAATTGTAAAACTTGAAGTATATGCACCTCCAACCTGCGATGGAATTGTTAGCCCTTTTACTTTCCACTTTACCGCATCAGAATCATAATAAAGAATATAATTATTAGTTAATCCTGTTTCATCTACTTGCTTTGTTCCAATCATTCCTCCTGTATCTTTTTTATATCCTCTTGTTCCATTGCTATCAGTTCCGTAAACCAAGTCAGATAAAATTTCAGTATCAGATAAATCATTTACTAATTGCGCCTTTCCATCAGTATCAGTTGTGATTGACTTTTTTACTTTGTTCTCATTAGTTGAAGCAAGTGAAAATAAAAAGTTCAATGCATCATCAACCACTGATACTAAAAACGTCCATATAATCCCTCTTCCTTTATTATGCTCATCTGCCCATTTCTGTAAAGGTCTGTATGCCATATTATCCTTATTGTGTAAATCTGTTAACTCGTTCAGGAATTAAAGGTTCAAAAGTTCTTCCTTCATCTCTTGATACTGCTATTCTTAATCCTACGGCTTTATATGTTCCATTATCTTTTTCAACTGCTGTTAAATTCCCGTGCATCCAGGATAAGAAAACAAGCCCTGTTTGACTGATTACAAATCCTACTTTCTGCTGTCCTATTGTGGGTAAAGCATAATAATATTCTGCTAATAATTTAGTTTGTGTTTCCTGTTCCTCTGGGGAAGGGGGTTCTTCCCACGAAAAATATCCTTCACCAGGAACACCTGCATTCTCAATGACCCATTTTTTTTCATTATCTTCTGCCCATTTTTCTGCATATTCCTCTTGTCTGTTTTGCTCAAATTCTGTTCTAACTCCAAAAGTATCCTCAATGGTAAAAGGTATTTCTCCATATTCTTCTTTATACCCTGCTATTTTTAATTGTCCAAAATTATCCATTCTCAAACATCCAGAATTGCCATAATTGTTTTGTGTATGCCAAATCGTTTTAGTATCTTTCCATTCATTATTCAATGAAGCAACTATTCCGCCATTGATGCTTAATCTTACCTGCCTTCCTGAATTATCAATTATCCCAGAAGTCCAGGTTCTACCTAATCCTTCGTTTGCGTTCCAGTGTATTCGTTCTATGTTTTCCATATCCATTAAATTCCCGCCCATACCTCTTAAATACAAATCTCCTGTTATTCTATCTTCTGTCCAATCAGTAAACATCTCTAATGTTATGTCCTGATTGATTTCTTCTGTTTCTTCTGCTTGCTGTTCGCTTGATAATTTTTCATATAAACTTCCCAAATCCTCATAGTCCTGTCCTAAAAGAATATCAGGATATCCCACAGGAACTGCTGTCTGTTCTTGCCAATCAAACGGGAAAGATGCTTTGAGTTGCGATAAATCATCTACTCTTAAAACCTGCCAAAAATTTAATCCTGCTGTCGTTCCTATGTTTTGTGGAATTACATATTTCTCTGATAAAACTCCCATCGGGTCTTGTGAAGATATAATCGGTATTCTATATCCAACCCATATTCTTCCTGTTGTATCTTTGATTATTGCAGGATTTCTTCCAAATGCAATAGCATTATAATCCTGTCTTTTTGTGTAATTATCATATATTCTTGTTATAATCATATTGCCATTATCCCAGCGATATCGTCTTTTCCACACTCTTTCTGTATGTTCATCTCCTTCAATCAAAGGAGGAACTAAACATTGTGAGACAATGCGTCTGCCACCCCAGACAATTAAAAGTTCTCCTTCCTTTGTTTCGGTGATTGCTGTTGATAATAAATTCATATTGTCATATCCATCCTATAAAGTGCTGTAACTCCGTCATATGTTTCTGTTTTTTGTAATTCTGCATTAGTATTAAATCTATTCAATGTCAATACATTATCTTGCAATGATGCTGTCACTATATCTCCATTAGATAATGCAACAAGTATTGTTCCTTCGTCAGATGCAGAACACATAATATTTCCTGTGCTCCTTGAAAATTTTACTAATTTTCTTACCTTATTTTCTACTCTAAATGACCAAACATTATCTTCTTTGTCAACTGCTATTGGTTTACCACCTAAATTGATATATCCAGATGATATCCAGTTATACCATAATCGTTCAGTGCCTGTTGAATTATATTTCAAAATAAATCTTTGTCCATCTAATTTATATATATCAATAATAAAATTGTTATTACTATCATATTCACCATAATAAATACTGTAAATAGTATAATTAGGGATTTCTGGCGTAAATTCTACATCTTTTGTCCCATCAATAGTTTTATATGAATATATCTTTGTTCTATTTACGGATCTCAACATTATTCTTGTTCCATCTGCAGAAACAGAAAAAATTATAGTTCTCCCTCCTCCTACCGTATCTTCAACCTTAATATCCCAAATTAGATTTCCATTTTCATCGTATTTATAAAGATAACAATCTTTTGTAGTATAGATATTATAATTACAATCTACTGCAATGTTCGTATTATTTACTTGCGCAATTTCACCAACATCAATCATCATATCCTTTTGCCATATCAAATTACCATCTGTCCTTCTTCGCTTCTGCACGCTTCCTTCACTTGAACCTTGCACATAAACATAATCACCCTTTGATGCAAGATATACACAATACGCTACACTCGGAATTTCTCTTACCCAGTTTCTTGATAATGCACTACTTGAATATTGTCCTAATCTCATTCCCATTGTTATTCCTCCTCTTCATTAACAATATAAATCACATCTGATACTTCAGGACTTTGTTCTCCATCTGCTTCACTTTCATAAACAATATAGATATGATTTTCTTTCTCAAGAAATACTGCTGTAATATTTTTGTTATCGTCCATCACTATCGTTTCAGGATTATCACTACCGCTTATATCACCTTCCCAACGTGCAAAATACCAACCTTCTGTAGGTATGGCTGTTAATTCTACTTCTTCATTCGGTCCATAGTCCTCTTTTTCTGGATTTATGACAACGTAACCATTTCCAGAAACAGATACAGTAATCTTATATTCTCCTCCAAATTCTGCATACACAGTTCTATCAATCTGCGGAATGGTGACAGTTGTAGCATTATCTTCAATCGTAATAATAAAAGTATCATCACTTGCAATACCGTGAGGATTTCCTGAAATTCTAAATATATCAGGGGTTCCGTCTATTGCAGATACTATATTAAAATATTCTCCTTCTCTTACACCAGAAGTCATTTTCATTTTATAATTTTTTTCACTATCTGAATATGCATCAATGTAAACTGGCACTAAATCTTCTTTTATTTCAATGTTCTGTTCAGTCGAATAACAATAAAATGTATCATTTTCAATTGCTTCGCTTGCATCACCTGCAACTGTTATTGTATCAAGTTCATCATCAGTAGTAGCAATAATATTAAACTCTTGTCCTATAAGTGCTCCAGAAGTAAATACTAATTTCCAATTTTCATCATCAGGAATAATAGGAATTAAATTTGGAACAAGGTCTTCTTTAATTTCAATT
>MWDQ01000085.1 GCA_002070645.1 candidate division TA06 bacterium ADurb.Bin131 | reverse complement strand
CCTGTTTCTCCTGGACCAGCAAAGATCGAGATTCTTTCTGCAGAAGAGGTTGTTGACAGAAATCTTAATACTGTTATTAACACTACAAAAGAAAGAAATGTCCTGCCACAGAAAATCGCAATATATACTGACTGCCCTCTAAAAACATCTGATTCTCAAGATTTTAGAAGGAAACAATATAATTTTTTAAAAAATCTTGGGATAAATGGACTTATGTACTCTGAATCTGGCATCTTCCCTGAGATAATTGAAAATGGTTTTTTGTATATCAGGGGATGGGGAGCATCTATTGGAGAGAATGATTATTATAAAAAACCAGAAGAAATAATTGATTCTCTTCAGAATTCAGCGCTTAGTGCCTCTGGAGTTTTTGAACGCTATAATGTTGAAAAGTATGTCAGAAACCTGAAATTAGGAGATGAAATTTCATCAGGTCTCCTGCAGGATTATCTTGCAAAAGGTGAACAAACAAGATTAGAGGTTATCAATTACCTTGAAAACAAAAAAATTCCAGTTTCTGACTTAAATGTTTCTTCATACAGGGATATTGAACTAAAACCAGCATCTATAATAAGAATAGAAAATCCTGGTTTATTTTACTGGGTAAACCGTGTAAGGATGGAGAGAATAAACAACCTTTGGAAGTATGCGAAATTAGCAAACAAAAAATATATGCCATATTCGTGGGGCAGTCCAAACTGGCCTGTTGGCGGATATCTTGATGGTGGGTATGAGGGACAGGGATGGGACCTGTGGCATTTTTACAGGAATGAAAACCTTGATGGAATATGGGGCGAGGACTGGCCAGGATACGAGGTATGGTTGCGTGGTGGAAATGCTTTTCTTATTGATATGATGAGGTGTCAGGGTCGTAATATCCCAATGGGGATATACAATGTTGTTGAATCAAACTATTCACCTGTTTATGCAGGATATAAATTTTATGAAGAATTAATCAGGGGAATAACTGAATTTTTCTGGTATAGTTATGGGTGTTTACGTGGAAATGAATCCAATCCCTGGGAAATAAAAACTGATATTGTACAAGAGATAGCATTGCTTAATCGAGACGCTGGTGAATCTGAGAAATACCTGTTAAATACAGAATTAGAACCAGCATCTATTGGGATTATCTGGACACCTGCACAGGAAATATGGAATCCTGAATATCATAATGAAATTGTGGCTCTTTATTATATATTGCTTCATTCAAATTACAATGTTGACTTTATCTCAAGTTATGATGTGGATGCTGGAGAATTGAAAAAGTATAAACTTCTTTATTTGCCATTTAATTATATCGAAAAAAACACATGGGAAAAAATCAAACAATGGGTTGAAGATGGTGGATTTCTTGTAATTGAAGGTGGATATCTAAAGGATGAATGCAACAGAAATATAAACCTCGGACTATGGATTAAAGGGTTTTCTTCAAAAAATATTGAAAGAAAACAGACAGTTGGACGGCTTCCATTAGAACTGCCAAAACAGGAATTACTGGATACCACACAACCAGTTTCTTTTCCTGTTGTATGCTCAAAACAAAACCTGTCTTTACCCGAAAAAGGAATTTGTCTTCTTAAATATAAAGATGGTAGTCCTGCAGCAATACAGGTTGATAAAGGTAAGGGAACAGTTAGAATTACAGGATTTTATCAGGGTATTTCATACGTGTGGGACCAGGAAAACAGGGATAAAGCAAAATGGGGAGATGTTTTACTGTATCATAGTTTTTCTCCTGAATTAAGAAACTTTTCGGTTGAGCCAGCAAAGATTGTTAAAATCAACAAGGTTTGTAATATTAATGATAATCTTGTTGTGGCAAGAAAAAGAACAGGGAAAAACATTGAGTGTATAGCAATTTTTGACTATGGTTTTGGAACAGATAAACCAGTACAACCAGTATGGGATGAGATAGGAAACAAAACAGTAAAAATTGAAATAAGGGACGCAAAAAATATAAAATGTTTGCGTGGTTCATTAAAGAAAGAAAAAGATTCTTTGTATACTATTTCATTCAAAGGCATCGCAATGATACTGGTTGATAGGTAATATAAAAAGTACATTCCAACATGGAGGGATTATGAAAAAGATTTTCTTTTTATGTTTTTTGTTATCTCTTGCTGTATCAATTACTCAGGCAAAGGTATCTCTTATTACAAAAGATATCACAATCTATCCTGAAAAAGATACAGGAAAGATTGCAAGGATTGTATTCAATACAGATACACCAGGTGCATATCTTTTTCTTATCAAAGATGAAAAAGGAAAAATTATTCGCGGTCTCTCAACAGGAAAAATAGAAGCAGGTCAGCATTATGTTGATTGGAATGGTAAAGATTATACAGACAGTATCGTACCTGAAGGCACCTATAATGTTTCTATCATAAACAATATCTCGTTGAAGATTGATGAAACTTTTGGACACAAAGGAAGGATAGGGCTCGAGACAATTGAGATAAAAGTATCGGATCCTGAAAAAATTATCTGCAAAGTCCCAGGTGAAATAAAAAGGGTTTTTATCAATGATAATGAGTGTTATAAGGTTGATAGTTTTGAGATTTCTGGTCCAAATTACACATTTAAGGATGGTATAGTTCAGGTCAATCCTGCATCAGGAGTAAAAAAGTCAGACACAATAAAGATTGAGTATTATTATCCGTGTTTTCTTGAAGATCCTTGGGATCTTGATATTGACGCAAATGGAGATATTTACGCGATTATAAGATGGCAAACAGAAACAATGAAAAATCCTGCTGGAAATCTAATTAAGATTTCTTCTGATGGAAATAAGGTTATTGATGATTTTGCAGTTAAGGGGAAGATAGGGAATTTTAATGGAAGGGTACACCTGCAGGTTGTTGTCAGTGATAATGAAAACCGTATATATATTTGTGGTTCTCATGACAGTGGTCATGGAACAGGGGTTTTTTCCTTAAAAACAGGTGCATTTCTTTATTCAATTGGTGGATGGTTTGATAGTTCAAACCCTAAAACAACATATCACCCAGCAGGAATATGTCTTGGCCCAGAAAATAAGATATACATCAGGGGTGGTACTGGAGGAAATGTATCTGCCTATGATAGGACAAAAGAAAAAGATAAGGGATTTTTATATAATATGCCCGCTGTAAAAAGGCATTCAGGTTATCCTCCTCTTGTAGATAATTATTTTGGTCCATCAATGGAATCAAGTTTTCCCTCTGATAGTTTTTATATAACAACGTATGGTTCAGATATCTGTAAAATAAAGGATACAGGAAAGGAGTTTGTTGAACTTTATTATACAGGTATTAATGGAGCACCTGTGGGAATATCATATGATAAGAATACAGGTCTAATATACGCGGCTCTTCGTACTCTTTCAGGTAAGATTGCTGTTGTTCATGATAATGGGTTTTCTATAAATGAGATGTATATTATTAATGATCCTGAACTTGGTCCAACCCATACAGTAAAACAAAAAGGAAATTATTTGTATGTTGTCGAAGATGGTATTGCTCCTGGAGGAAGGATTCTTGAAGCAATGGAAAAATCAAACATCAAACCTTATGGGAAAAATAGAATCAGTAGATATCTCATTGATTTTGAACAAGAACAACAAACCTGTTCAGTTACAGTAAAAAAATAATAGATTAGTTTTTTAGTATACTGCCTTTCAGATTAAAATTTCTGTAAACAAGGGATTAAAGTGAACATAATACTTATAGTATTTGATTCTTTAAGAAAAGATTGTATTAATGCCTATGGAAAACCTTTCTGGGGAAAACTTTATACTCCACATTTTGATAGTTTTTTTGAAGAATCAATAATCTTTACTTCTGCATTTCCAGAGTCATTACCAACCCTTCCTGCCCGTCGCGCATTATACACAGGCAGACGTGTTTATCCTTTTTTCAATGGAGACATAAAACTAAAAGGAGATTTTGTTGGTGCTGCTGGCTGGGGACCAATCC
Organism: candidate division TA06 bacterium ADurb.Bin131; assembly: GCA_002070645.1. Taxonomy (GTDB): domain Bacteria; phylum Ratteibacteria; class UBA8468; order B48-G9; family DTJG01; genus DTJG01. The sequence continues at coordinate 1,036 of MWDQ01000085.1, read as the reverse complement.
CAGAAGACCAACCAACCATATCGGAACTTCTTAGAGAAACAGGATACCGCACTGCCCTTATATCAGATGTTTATCATATGTTCAAGCCATCAAAAAATTTCTGGAGAGGCTTTGATCAGTGGACATTCTTAAGAGGGCAGGAAACAGATCCTGCCCGTTCTGGCCCGAGATTAACCCAAAAAGAAATTGATTACTGGTTGCCAAAACATCTTCAGAATGAAGGAAGTATCAGATTTATCCAGCAGTGTATAATGAATATGCATGATAGATGGCAGGAAGAGGAGTTCTTTGCGCCGAGGGTTCTTCGCGAAGCATCAAAATGGCTTACTCAAAATTATGATGCAGAAAAATTCTTCCTTGTTGTTGAATCCTTTGATCCACACGAACCATGGCTTGTCCCATCTTATTACAGAAAAATGTATCTGCAGGAAGATGGGCAAGAACAAATTAAGTCCGGATATTCTGAGGAACAATTGGGCAAATACCTATTGCGACGCACCCAGGCAAACTACAGTGGAGAAGTTAGTATGTGCGATAGATGGTTTGGTTATTTTATGGAGACAATGCGGGTAATGGGGCTTCTTGAGAATACAATTGTCATACTTACTGCTGATCATGGCCATTCAATAGGAGACAGGGGATATATGGGTAAACGTGGTTATCCATCTATGCCCGAGGTATATGAAATACCATTGATGATAAGAATGCCAGGTGCAAAATATAAAGGTAAAACAAGTGATGTTATTGTTCAACATCATGATATCTCCTGTGAAATCCTGAACCTTGCAAAAGTAAAGGATAAACCTGATATTGATGGAAAACCATTTATTGAAGGTGCGCTTAAAGGGAAAAAAATTAGAGAACATGCAACAGTTGGCTGGGGAGCAAACCCAACTGTTATTACAGATGACTGGTGGTTAAACTTCAAGATGGATATGACAGGAGCCCTTCTGTACAGAAGAAAAGGAAAAGATGCATTCAAAACAAACCATGCGCAAAAACACCCTGAAATTGTAAAGAAACTTATGAAAATTGC
>MWDQ01000084.1 GCA_002070645.1 candidate division TA06 bacterium ADurb.Bin131 | reverse complement strand
TTGACAAAAAAGAGATGTGGTGGGTGTTTTTTACTGAGGATTTTTTCCTTTATAAAAGGGAGAAAAATCTCCTCCAACCCTTCTTTACGAAAGATGGGAGAAATCCATCCTGACCTTGCTTTACAAAGGAAGGAACAAAAAGTTCCCCCTTTGAAAAAGTTCCTCCTCTAATTCCCCCTTTTCTTAAAGGGGGCGAGGAGGATTTTGGGGGGAGGAATATAAAAACTTTTGAAACCATTGAAAAATAAACAAAAACACTACTAAAGACTTAGCCAAGTTTGGTACTACCATTAAACTTGAAAAGGGATGATATGACACCGAGAAAAAGGGTTGAAGCAGTGTTAAAAGGCGAAAGAATAGATAAAATTCCATTTACTATTTATGAATCAAAAATTCCTCAATGCACTGTTGAAAGGCAATTAAGAAATGAAGGGCTATGTATAGTCAACAGGTTATACCCTGTTTTTAAGGTTATCAGTCCGAATGTTTCTTATGAATCCCATGCATATACTGAAAAAAATCTTGACTATATAAGATATATCATTAAAACACCTATTGGAGAACTTACATATCTGGTTAAACCCGCTGGGTTTACATCCTGGACACTTGAAAAAATCTTCAAAGGACCAGAGGACTATAAAAAACTTTATGCAATGATTGAAGACCAGACATACATTGCGGACTATGATGGGTTTCTTAAGGCGCGGAATGAACTTGGAGAAGATATCATATTAAGGGCAGGCATTGGTTCATCGCCACTTCATCAGATTATGATTGGATGGATGGGAATTGAAACATTTGCAATTGAATGGGTTGAAAGAAGGGATGAGATAGAAAAACTTGTAGACATTCAGGTTAAAAAATTAAGACAGGTATACGAGATTGTTGCAAAATCTCCTGCATTGATAGCAAACTTTGGTGGAAATGAAACAGGCAATGTTATGGGAAGAGAAAGATACGAAAAATATGTTCTTCCACATCACAATGAAGCAGCAGAGGTTATGCACAGATATGGGAAATTTCTTGGTTGCCATCTTGATGGAAACAATAAAATCTGGGCAGACCTTGTTGCAAAATCTGGCCTTGATTATATTGAGGCATTTACGCCATCACCTGATTCTGATATGAGCATTGAAGAAGCCTTCAATATCTGGACTAATAAGGTATTATGGATAAATTTTCCTTCATCTGTTCATCTTGCCTCAATAAAAGAAATCGAAACAACAGCGCAGCATATTATTAATGTATCAAGTGGACATAGATTGATTATGGGTATTACTGAGGATATCCCACAGGATAGATGGCAGGAAAATCTCCTTGCTATCTCCTCGGTTATCAATAGATAAAAATAGAATCAATCTCATTAGATATAAAAACAGTGCATCCAAAAATTTTCGCTACATATTTAAGAAAATCTCTCAAACCTTTTTATTACTTTTTCATCCTTATTTCCTTTTCTCGAGAAAAAAGTTTTACAGGGATGAAAAAAATTTGACAGGAATTATTAGGTATATAAAATATGATTAGAAGATAAAAACAAAAAAAGGAGGTGAAAAAATAATGAAAAGAAAAGGATTTACCCTCATAGAATTGCTTGTGGTCATCGCTATCATAGCAATTCTTGCCTCAATGCTTCTTCCTGCTTTGGGTAAAGCAAGGGAACGTGCCAGAAGTGCTGTTTGTATCAGTAACCTAAAACAGATAGCACTCGCTTCAAAACTTTACGCCGATGATTATCCTGGAACTCTTCCACGTATGCCAAGTGCATTTTATTCTGGTGGCACCCAGGTTGGATTTTGCACAGGGCTATATGATCTTAATTATGTTAAAAACTGGAGTGTTTTCAGGTGTCCCTCTGATACCCGAAAGGTTGACTGGACAAGAAATGGTCAGAAAGCCAGTTATTCTATGAATACCGGAAGGGACTGGGAAGGAAGTTATGGTTTCCCTGAGGTCTCAGGAGATGGCACTGCAGATGAAGAAGGAACTATCTATATTTTCTGTACCAGAAACTACACAGGAAACTGTGCCGTACATCCTGACTATTGGCGTAATGCATATCTTGCAGGAACAGCTGGAGACCATAATGGAATGATTAATATCATCTTCTGCGATCTTCATGTTGGTTCACTTGGTGCAAAGTATTTAACAACACAGATGGATGCACCTGGTTGCATATGGGGATATGGACCGTGGTCGTATTCAAAGAACAACTGAGTGTTGAACTTTGAGTAAAAAGAAAGGAGGTGGAAAAATAATGAAAAGAAAAGGATTTACCCTCATAGAACTGCTTGTGGTTATAGCAATCATAGCAATCCTCGCCTCAATGCTTCTTCCTGCACTTGGCAGGGCACGCGCAAAAGCAAAAATGACAACCTGTTTGAATAACCTGAAACAAATTGGTCTTGCTGTGCAGATGTATCTTTCTGACTACAATGAGTGCTGGTATCCTCACCTGAATGGGGTTGACAAACTCGGGTATACATGGGAATGGGGATTGAATTATCTGCCTGGAAAAGCAGTAACAGCATTTCTTTATACCCTGATTCAGAATGGATATCTTACAGGAACAATGACCTATGGGACAGGTGCCTATTATGGAGGTCAGTATAATGACTTCCTTGCAGCCTCAACAGGCATGGTCCACTGCCCATGTCTTGATCCTTACTGGGAAAATGGGTATAGAAGGACAGGATACCCTGGCTGGTGCGATTATGCTTATAACAGAAACCTGCCTGTAAATGCAGTAAAACTCGGCAGGGTTCCAAAACCAGCAGAAACACTATTGTTTTTTGAAAGCAGGGCAGGCGAGGTTGATCCATTATATCCTGACCCATCTTATAACCAGGTATGGGTTCAAAACTGTATGTACTACGGCTATGGAAGACACTATCAGTTTCAATTGATTAATGCAGTGTTTGTTGATGGGCATTCGGCATCCCTTACCTGGAGTGATTTTGTTAAGGGTGGGTATCCACAGTAAACAGATTTTTTAGGTTCTCAATTCTTCTGTGTAGGATTGAGATGTTGATAATAGATACTCAGTCGATATAAGTGGCTGAGTATTTATTATTTTTGAAGTATTTTCAAAATATATCCTTCCTTTTTGAAAAATGAAAAATCCAGATTACAAAAGTCAAATGAACTATTAATAACTATTTTTCCCTTACTTGTCTCCTCTCCTCACCGAGGCGATTGTGGGTAAGGGATAGAAAAAATCCGAACAGATTTTTATTACCCTTCAAATCATTTTCCTGGCAATATATTTTTTTAAACATGTGGGTAAAACATAATTATAGAGTTAGTGATTATTAAGATAAAATATAAACCTAACAAGGAGACATAATGAAATCTGCAGATTTTTATTGTGAAGGAGAGAAAAAAATCCCGATAAAGGGATGTTATGATGTTATTGTTTGTGGTGGAGGTGCTTCAGGTTTTATCGCTGCTGTGGCTTCAAGCCGGGCAGGAGCCAGAACCCTTTTGATTGAAAGATATGGTTTTCCTGGGGGAACAGCAACTGCTGGGATGATGGTTGAATTTGGTTCTATCTATGACGGAAGAGATGTTATTGTTGGAGGAATTACTCATGAATTTTTACATCGACTTGAAAAATTTGGTGGGGTGAATATGAAGGATGATAAATCACATGCAATGGTTTTTGATCCTGAGAGTATGATTATGGTATCTCTAAAAATGCTTATTGAATCAGGTTGTGAGATTATGTTTCATACTCTTGTTTGCGAACCAATAATTGAAAACAATGTTGTAAAAGGAGTTATAACTGAAAGCAAATCAGGAAGAGAGGCGTTTTCAGGAAAGGTTGTAATAGATACAACCGGAGACGCTGACATTGCTGCACGGGCAGGGGCAAGATATGAAATCGGACACGGAAATGAAAAACAATTTCAACCTGTTACCCTGGAGGTTATTATTGGAAATTGTGATGGAACCAGAATTCAGAGTAGCCTTGCTCAAAATAAAGTATTTATTGAACAGGCGCGTGAAAAAGGAGATTGGACAATACCCACTGAGAGATTATTTTCCTGGGGAAGAGTTAAAAAACGTGGAGCACCAGAAAATATCGAGAGTTGTTTTTATTTTTTCAATGCAACAAATGTATTAAATGTAAACGGATGTAATACTCAAGATCTTACAAGAGCAGAGATAGAAGCGCGCGGTCAGGTTGAAGGATTTGTGAATTTTCTTAAAAACTATGTCAGGGGATTTGAGAATTGCTATCTTGATAGAACTGCGGCACAGGTTGGAATCAGAGAAACCCGTAGAATTATCGGAGATTATATTCTGACAAGGGAAGATGTTCTTTCAGGAAAACATTTTGAAGACGGGGTAGTACCAGGATGTAATTCAATAGATGTCCATGATTCCAGTGGTAAAGATTTTGTACATGAATTTCTGAAAGAAGGCGAACACTATGAAATACCTTATAGATGTTTTCTACCAGCAAATCTCGAGGGGATTCTTGTTGGTGGCAGATGTATTTCAGCAGATTATCGAGCACTAGGCTCAACAAGGGTTATGGTTGTTTGTATGCCAATAGGTGAAGCAATTGGAACTGCTGCATCTATGGCTATCGCTGAGAACTGCCTGCCAAGAAGGATTATGGTTCAAAAATTAAAAGAAACACTTAAAACAGTTGGGATGAAATTAGAATAAGAACCACTAAAAAATCTACAATCTTTCTGGATTAGCCATAGTGAAAAAAATAATAAGCATTGTATTATTGATGTTTTTTATTATGGTGCTATCATAAAATGAAATATAAACTGGATTCAGTGAATATCTGTATTTTTGATAATAATAACAGGGAGAAATATGGAAAAAGAAATCCTATGGTTAAGACCAGATGAAAAACCATTTGAAATAAATGGTTTTGCATGGTTTGATAAAGAAAAGATTTATCGTAGATTGCCAGAAAATCCACAATACAAGATTCCTGAAGCCGTTGATTATCTTGCTGATAATACTTCTGGCGGGGTAATAAGATTCAGAACAGATTCTGATGTTTTGATGATTAAGGTAAAGATAAAGGAGGTTTCAGGGATGCCACATATGCCTGCATCAGGTCAGAGTGGTTTTGATTGTTATATTGGAAAATCAACAAAAGAGGTTTATTGCAGCACTGCGATTCCTGATATTAACAGCAAGGAGTATGAAAGGAAATTCTTTCAGTTTGAAAAAAAAGAATTCAGGGATATAAGTTTGTATTTTCCTTTGTATATGGGGGTTGAAGATGTCCTTGTAGGTATTGAAAAAAATTCAAAGGTTGCAAAGCCATCTCAGTTTAAGGAAAAGGGTAGAATTGTTGCATATGGAACATCAATCACGCAGGGAGGATGTGCCTCAAGACCAGCAATGGGGTATACAAATATTCTGAGCAGGTGGCTCGGTATTGAATTTATAAATCTTGGCTTTTCAGGGAGTGGTAAAGGAGAACCAGAACTTGCACATCTTATAACAATGATATCAAAGGTACGTTGCATTATTCTTGATTATCAGGCAAATACTGACTATCAAAGATATATAACAACACTTCCTGAGTTTGTGAAGATTCTAAGGAATAGGTTTAAGGATATCCCCATTATTATTATTTCAAGAACACCTGTTTCAATATGGGCATTTGATAAAAAGGCAAAAACTCAGTGGGAAAAGGGATATAAGTTTCAGGATAAATTTGTTAAAGAAATGAATAAACAGGGTGATAGATTAATATTTTCTTACAATGGTAGTGTTTTATTTAAGGAAATATGGCAGGAATCAACAGTTGACGGTGGACATCCAACTGATTTGGGTTTTTTGACAATGGCAAAAGCATTGTATCCGATTTTGAAAAGGAAATTAAGGGTATAGAATCTTTCCAGTTCCCTCCCCTTTGAAAAGTCCCTCCTCTATTTCCCCCTTTTATAACTATCCCTTACCCACAAGTTCCCCCTTTTATAAAGGGGGCGAGGGGGATTTAGTATTTGCGGTGTCTGAGAAAAAGACACGGGACTAAAGTCCCTCACTACATGGGTTTTGATGATTGAATGCCCCGTTTCTGCGAGACACCCCTCTAAAAGAGGGGAATTAAAATCTCCCACAACGCCTATTTGCAAAAGAGGGGAGGAAAGTACATCCCTACTCTCTTTTACAAAAAAAGGAGAATACTTGCTTTAAGTACAGGGAAAAACCCTGTTAAATAAGTTGCCTGTCTCCCCAGCGCAAAATTACTTTATATGTAAACTGTTTTGTTGTGTTTGGCTGAACTTCCATTGTGTATCTTACAGTATCAATATCAATCTGTTTGTACTCACCAAAATCACCCTTGTTTTCTATTGTCCAGTACTGGTGCGGAAAGTTTCTTGTTATCTCAATCTTTGCAGGGATTGTTCTGTAGTTTGATACCTCAACAGTATAGGTTTTTTCTTCATCCCAACCAGTAATGTTTCCCATGGAATCAAAGACATAGTTATATGTTTTATAATCCATCATTTTTGGCTGGACCTTTACATCCAAAACAGCCCCAAGATTAAGTTCAACATCTTCATCTATAGGAATATATTTTGTATTGTCCTGACCAATGTATGAAAGACGTTCGTTCTTATCCGCTATCTTGAATGCTTTTACCAGTCCATCAGGAAGTGGTTCTTTACCGAGATTGTGCGCCTTATCATTTTTGAACGAGATAAACCTTATTGCGTTTTTCCCGAATTTCTCTTCTTCAAACTTATAAAAATTTATAACAGGAATTTTGTCCTGAGAAAAAGATAGAAGCCGTTTTGTCCAACCATCTGGAATTGTTTCTGTTCCTTCAATTGTGTAAAGGAAATATTCTGAAAGTCCTTCTTTTTCAATTTGTTTTACAACAACCCTGTCGGCTGCTTCAGATAATGCTGGCTTTGCCATAGTAAAAACCTCTCTTCTTTTTTCCATTTCAGTAGGCCTTGGTAGTATTTCTATTGGTCTTCCATAAGGTGGATATCTTCTTGCAAGCATTGCTATATTATCAAGAAGGTGTATTTTCCCAACAATAAGGCGAACCTGAGCATTTTCATAGTCCTCGCCACTTTTGTTTGTTACCTTTACATACCCTTCTAATTTCATTGTTTTTTCATCCTGAGAAAGCGTTGCAAGATAATATGCCTGCCAGGATATTCCAGATGTAAAGTAGTTTATTTCGCAGGGTGCTTTTCCTGAAATCCCGGAGTTTATATTCCAGACACCAAGTCCTGTAATTCTCGGAGGAAAGAATAAATCAGTAACAGTAATCTTGTCTGCGTCTTTTAGGGGAAAAAGTTCAAGGGATGTTGGATCAATAAGTGTGTTTGCCCAGGAAAATTGAAGTTTATTGTCTCCTTTTTTCATTGTCAGAGTTCTGCTTTCTCTTACCAGGGTTAAATCAGCAGAATTATATATTGTTAGTTGAACCGTATCTCTTTCTGGAAGGGTAACAAGATCAATCTTACAGTATCCTGTTGAAAAACCCAGCAAAATTAACCCAAAAACAGTTATTATTTTTTTCATCTTACATTCCTCCTGTGATAGTGATATATAATGGTTTGTTTTGCCTTTGGGGCAAGATTCAGGTTAAATTTCAAGATATTGGCATCTTCTTTTTCATACTGATGAGATGTTTCTTCCATATCCCACTGACCTAAAATATTCTCAACAATGGTAAGGTTAGCAGGTGCATCCTTGAAGTTTTCAATCTCAATCTTCATAATTTCATCTGTATCATAGAGTACAATGCTACCCAAATTATTCTTCTTTACATTTATTTTTATATCCTTCATTTTTCTCTGTGTTATCACAATATCTCTACTATCTCCAGTATAAAGAGAAAACTTATCTCCAACAGGAGTAAAATTCAGGTTGTCTTCTCCAAGAAATATTGTTGAGTTGTGTCCATCATCCTGAAAAATTCTTGCCTTGCCATTCCAGAGGGCAAATTCACCAAATCCTGATTTTTTATCATTTTTTGCAACATATGTCACAGGTATTCCAACATTTCCCTGAACCTTTTCAGGGTCCCAGGGAAGAACCATTGCATCAAAAGTAAATCTTTTTTCAATTGGAACATTCTGCCTTGTAAGAAGAAGCATCTGCCTTGTTTCTTCGTGGAGAACTTGTTTTTCAAATGTCTCCCCATAATCAAGAAGAATCTTTGCCTGAGAAAAATCTTCGCCTGAGAAGTTTCTTAAAACAAGAAATGATTGTAAATCAATTTTTGTTTCTTCTTTGTTCGCTATTGCTTTGTATGTAATAAGACGGTCAATATTTTTTAGAAGATAACTTATTCTTATTCTTTCTTCATATGGCTGAGGGCTGTATATCTGCCATACGAGGGCATTCTCACCAGGGGGATAACTGACACTGATGATGTTTACTTCCTTTGGATGTGTCAGAATTTTTATGCATATAGAATCAGGGTCAATACTTACACCTGTCCAGGAAAAATCAACCTGGTTTGTTCCTTTTTGAAGTGTAAGAACCCTTTCCTCTTCAACAAGAGTAGAGTTTGGATTATCAAGCCGTATTACTGTGTCTGCCCTTTCTGGCAGGGCTACAAGTTTTGTTCTGCAGTGAGAAACATTTACAAAAAACAAGATGCTTGCTATTACTGTAAAACCGAGCATTCTTTTCATAATATCCTCCATTTAATCTGATTATTTTGCAAAGATGTTTTGACTATTTAGACAACCCTGATTCAAAAAAGTTCCATCAGCAAAAATCATTTATTGCTCTTGTTATTTCTGGATAACTTTTTCTCCACACACCAGGAGGCATATTTTCTGATATTTGTATCCATATCCTGCCACTCTTCCCACCCTGCTTCAGAATTTCAATGGTCTGCTGGTATATTTCAGCAGGACTTTTAAGGTGAACTGATGATGGAAAATTAATGAGCAATCTTTTTTCAGGCCAGATTGAAAGCGCTTCAGCAACAGAGGTATCATTATCTGGAGGCACAGACATAGAATCAATCACCCTTACCTGTGATTGCTTTATTGCATCCCACAATGGTTTAAGGTCTCCATCCATATGAACTCCAATAAGTATCCCTGTTCCATCAAGAATTTCTGCGCACTCATTATAAACAGGCACACAGTATTTCTTAAAATATCTTTCGCCTATCATAGGGGCAGTGATATTATCTCCAAAAATAACATATGGTATTTCGTATTTTTTTGATACATTCCTCACAATAAGAAATATCTCCCTGTGGATGTTATTCAACTGTTTTATTACCTCTTCCATTAAATCAGGAAAATCAACAAGATGCTGACATAAATCATCAATCGAAACCCATTGAACCCATAATTGCTGGTATGGTGTTCTTCCAAGGGAAATATGTGGAAGTCCGTCATCTCCAAGTAGATTAAGGTCATTGATAAAAACATCAAGGGTTTCCTTTACAATAATGTTTTTAAGATAAAAAAGAAAAACCTCGTAGTCCTTTTTTTCTTTGATAAAGTGTTTTTTTATTGAGGCACCTCCGATTATTTTTTCGAAAAACATCTCTTCAAAAATGCAGCCAACAGGGGTGTGTATGATGTGTCTTTCTCCTCTTATGCCGTTTCTTTCAAAATTTATTGTTTCAAAATCACAGTCAGGAGTAATAAACTGATGGACCTGTGTCCATTTCAGAAGTCCAAGATTATCTCTACCAACAACAGCCCAGGCATCTTCGTGTGGGTTTATCGGATAATACTGAACAAAAGGAACCTTATCGATTTTTCTGCCCTTTATCACAGCGAGCATTCTTTCTTTCATCGTCATTGATATCCTTTGTTAGGAATCAAACAGCCAGTAAATCATATAAGATATTTTCTTATATCAAAACAAAAATAGCAAAAGCAATTGAATTTTCTAATCTTATAGAATAAACTATATTCAACATTAACATTATATGTTAAAAAATACAAAAACAATACAAAAGTTTGAAGAACTGCAGAATAAACAGGTCTGTACAATTATGCTTATGTATACCAGGCAATACTTTGTAAATCAAAATAAATCCCTATTTAATGTCCCTAAAAAAGTCAGAAAAGTACAGCATTATATCAAAAAAGGAGACAAAAATAATGGAGAAATTTTTCACTGATTGTTTCTCAAATATGCCACAGGAAGAAATCGAAAACTATCATAGAGCAGTTTTTATGAATATGGAAGGGGGCTATTCAGCAGAGAAACGGGTTGAGTACTACAGAGAAAAATTAAAACATATCGGGAATAATGTTTATATTGGTTGCAGGGTTATAATAAAAAATCCACAGTGGATTACATTAATGGATGATGTCTATATTTCTGATGGTTGTGTTTTAATTGCAACATCTGAATCAGGTATAGTCCTTGAGCAGGGCGTAAGATTAAAGTATGGAGTTTATCTTGACGGTGAAGGTTCTGAAGGATATATCCATATTGGTAAAAATGTTTATATCGGCACAGGCACCTGTCTGCATGGCCATAAAGGACTTGAAATAGGTGATAATTGTCTTCTTGCACAGAATATTACCATTACCCCATACTCCCACAGGTTTGATGACCCTGAAAAGCCAATATATACCCAGGGTGGGTTTAGTAAAAAACTTACAATTGGAAATGATTGTTATATCGGGAAAAATGCCTGTATTCTTTACCGCGCTGACATCGGCAATGGTTCGGTTGTTGGGGCAGGTTCAGTTGTTGTAAAACCAGTTGAGCCATATAGTGTTGTTGCTGGAAACCCAGCAAAACTTATAAGAAAAAGAAAACTTTGTACATAGTTAATTAAACTTTTTATAACAGTTAATAGTTTACAGGGAGGCAGGATGAAAAGATTTTTATTATTTCTGGCTGGTCTTGTATTGCTTTGTTCCATAAATTTAAAGGCAGAA
>MWDQ01000083.1 GCA_002070645.1 candidate division TA06 bacterium ADurb.Bin131 | reverse complement strand
ATGAGGAAAAAAGACAATGAAAATAGGAATATGTAATGAAGTTTTCCAGTCGTGGAGTATAGAAAAAACAATTGCTTTTATCAGTAAACTTGGGTATGATGGGCTCGAGATAGCGCCCTTTACCCTCGCAGATTCTGTTGATGAGATACCTTTAAGTAAAAGGGAATGGATAAAACAGTTATCCAAAGAAAATAATATTGATATTATTGGAACCCATTGGCTTATGGTAAAACCAGACGGACTATCTATTTCGTCTAAGGATTCTGATTTAAGGAAAAAAAGCTCAAAGTATTTTGAGAAACTTGTAAAATTTACATCAGATATTAACGGTAAAATCATGGTCCTCGGTTCACCAAAACAAAGGTCTATTGGAGAAGGTCAAACAAAAGAAGAGGTTATTGAGTATTTTATTGAGTTTATTAAAGGTCCTCTTGTTCAGGCAAATGACCTTGGTATTACAATATGTCTTGAACCGCTTGCAAAAAATGAAACAAATTTTGTCAATTCCGTAACTGACGCAATCTCCATCATAGAAAAGGTAAACCATCCAAATCTTAAACTTATTCTTGATGTAAAAGCAATGAGTGATGAGAAAAGACCATACGATGAAATTATATATGAAGGAAAAAAATATCTTGCACATTTTCATGCAAATGACGAAAATCTTCTTGGGCCAGGTTTTGGAAATGTAGACTTTGCGCCTATTATTTCTGCTCTAAAGAATATTGGCTATCAAGGGTATTTATCTGTTGAGGTTTTTGATTTTTCTCCAGGACCAGAGGAAATTGCTGAAAAAAGCATCAGATATCTCAAAAAATTCCTATAGGTATATAGACGCTCCTCTGATCCCTATAGCCAAAAGGTTATTTCTCCAAACTTATTCCATTCTACGGGTAATGATTTTTAATAAAGCGCGATATTTATTTCTGGCTTATGTATAAATGTTTGATGTACAAGACATCCCTCTGCTGCTTTTATAACACCATTTTTATGCTGTTCTGTTATACCCGGAAGATGAAATCTTACGTTTATTTTCGAGATTCTATCAGGATTTTTTGCTTTTTCAAACTCTGCTTCAATCTTTAATCCTTCAGCAGAAATATTATTCCTTCTGCAATAAAACAGGATGTAATATCCCATACAGGACGCCAGTCCGAGGACAACAAGTTCAGGAGGCATTGGTCCAGTATCTGTTCCTTTAAGATCTGGCGTAAGGTCAATATCAATTCTATGCTTTCTTATCTGTGATTTGAACCGACTATCTCCTGCGAATTCAACAGATATTATTGCCATTTTCCCTCCTATTTAGTTGTAAAAAACCCTTATTAATGCTAAAATCCCTACAATAAATATACAATAAAAGAAATAATTTTGCAAAGGAGGCATATGGTAAAAATAGATGTGTGTATTGAAACTGTTTTTCCGGATATGATGCCAGAAGAAAAAATCAAAAAAATCAAGGATATTGGTTATGATTGTGTTGAAATGTGGGCAGTTGATAGAAAAAATGTTAGTGCCATAGCAAACTCTCTTAAATCATCGGGTGTTAGTTTGAACAATGTTGTTGTTAATTCTACTGATGGAAGCAATGGTTCTCTTGTAAAAAGGGAGGATAGGAATCTTTATTTAACAAGACTCCAGCAGGTTATTGATGCAGCCCAGAAGATGGATTGTAAAAAGGCAATAACATGTTCTGGAAATTCAGTGCAAGGTCTTTCTGATGTAGAAATGAAGAAAAGTATCATTGAGACTCTTTCCTGCGCAACTGAAATTCTTGAAAAAAAGTCATTTACACTTTTCCTTGAGCCCCTTAATACATATGTTGATCATAAAGGATATTATCTTGATTCAGCAAAAAAAGCAGCGGAAATTATTAGAGAAATCAACAATCCGCGTGTAAAACTTCTTTATGATATTTATCATATGCAGATTATGGAAGGAAACCTCTGTTCTTTTATAGAAAAAAACATTGATATCATTGGACATTTCCATTCAGCAGGTGTTCCTGGAAGACATGAACTTTTTAATGGAGAGGTAAACTATCAATTTATAATAAAACTTCTTGAACAACTTAAATACAGTGGATATTTTGGCCTTGAGTATATGCCTTTAATCCCTGATCATGAAGTTTCGCTTAAAAAAACCCTTGAATATTTAAAAGGTTAATGTGAAAACCGCTTTAAGTCAGAAAAAAATAGATTACTGGCGAAGCAGAATGGAAGCCGGCTATGAATTTATGATGGAGATTCTACATTACCCTGTGTGTGAAAGCCATGAAAAACTGGTTTTTATTCCTGATTACGCAAAAAAAACAGGGGTTAAGATGTTTTTTTCAAAAAAGAAGAGAACGCCTGTATCTCTTCCCATGTTTTATTTAAGAGAAGGAATTATAGAAAACCTGCTTTGGGCTGCAGATAAAATGAATAGTCGTGGCTGGGCTATAAAGGTTGAGGATGCATTTAGAACCACGCAAATGCAGAACCCATTAAACCGAAATAAAGAAGTCCTTAATTCAGTTATTAAAACAATCCTCTGGGAAACAAACGGAAAAATTCCTGAGCCAGAATTTGTCTTCAGACGTCTTACAGTTTTGATTGCAACAATCCCTAAGATTGGAACGCATATGTCTGGAAGTGCTGTAGATATCTCGGTTATCTCATTAAAAACTGGAAACGAGATTGATAGAGGTGCTGATTATCTTGAAATGAATGAAAAAACATTTATGGATTCGCCTTTTGTTTCTTTGCGTGCAAGAAAAAATAGGCAGACAATTACTCAGATTATGGAGGAATCCGGGTTTTTTGCATATCCGTATGAATTCTGGCATTACAGCAGCAAAGATGCATACGCACAATATCTATCAAAATCAGGTATGCCTGGAATTTATGGACCTGTTGACCTTATTGATAAATCAGGCGCAATAAAGCCGATTGAAAACCCAGAAAAACCATTGTTTCCAATAGAAAAGATAAAAGAAAAGATTAATGAATTTATCAAGAAATAAAATAGGTTTACAAAGCATAAAGATTTTATTTTAGATATACCTTTACCATTCTTACACCTGAAATAGGATAGGCATTCCAGTTTTCAATAAAATTCTGGACATCATAAAAAACAAGAAGTTCTTGTTTTCCTATATGAACAAGTCCAAGATAATCTCCTGAATCCCAGTATCTAATACACTTATTTGTATCACCTCTGAGGCGCAGGTTTTCGGGAACACCCATAATTTCCTGTGTTTCAATTTCCCATTTTTGAAGGTCAAAATGTCCCTGCCAGTTTTTTCCTGTTCCAGAAGGATCAAAAATAATATGCTTTCCTGGCCTTCCATAGACCATAGCAAGCATCCCATTATCAATTATTTTACAAACAGGCCAGACCATTCTTGGCTTTATATCTGAATCAATAAGTTCAACCTGCTCTGGCTTTTTCCATGTTTTTCCGAGATCTCCTGACCATGTATGGTATAGATAATTACCTGTACGGATTACAGCGTATAAATCCTTGTTTTTCAATTGAACAAGAGATGCTTCATTATAACCTTCCGGCATATCTAAATCCCGAGCAACAATGGATTTTTCAAACCATGTTTTTCCCCTATCTATTGATTCTAAACACATTGTAATACACTTAAAACACTCAGACGGTTCCACAGGATACCAGTATCCGAGTGCAAGAAGAGTTCCATTTTCAAGTTCAATAATACCTGTGAAGTTTGCACCTCCAAGAAATACATCAGAGGTTTCTGCTTCTTTCTTTCCTGTGGCAAAATTAAAAAGATCCCACCACGGATACGTAGGATATGCAGAGTGTTTCAAGAAAACATCCAGATTAATAGGTCTTGATGATGTCGTATACACCTTTATTATGTCCTTTTTTATTTCGCTATTGGGTTTCCCAGGATAACTCCAGGCACCATATAAAAGGTATGTATATTTTTCTTTTGAATAAAGGACTCCATATGTATCAATCTCAAGTAGTTCCCCGTCCTTAAAACTATGAGCAACAGAAGTCCGCGGGATATTTGCTGTTATTCCTTCCCATGTTTTTCCATTATCTATTGAACGAAGTCGAAAACATGGAGAAAAATGCGCGTCATAGCCATTTTCAATATACAGAAGTAAACTTTCATCTGTATGTTTGAAAACAAAAGGAAACCACCTTGTATCATATCTGACACTATGAATTGTTACCGGCCTTTCTGCAACAAATTTCAATGTCATTGGCTTCTCCTTTTAATGGTTTTATAAAAAAAATAATCCTCTGCCTAACGTAAATAGGATACTTTTTACATTTTCCTGATCTAATACAGATTATACCCAGAATTTCTAAACTCCCCTTGATGCTTGAATAGTATTATATACCCGAGATCTTCTTTTGCAAGAATCAGAAGGATTAAGACAATTTATTGTTTTATTTTTTGATAGAAATAAAAATTGACAGAAAGATTCCAGATATAACCATCAAAAATAAGATAAACCTACCATAATAGGTTTCGCGAATACCGATAGCATCCCTGTACAACAAGTTTTTGTGTTGGTGAGGCAACAGGAATAAAGGTCCCCCTTCCAATACACCACTGATTAAGTATAGAAGCAATTGTCCAGAGAATACCGCCGGAAACGTCTTTCAGCGGCATACCGAAATCAAGCAGAATTCTCGTATTGCCTGCTTCGATTTCTACGCAGATACCTCCTACCTCATGTGAACCGCGGTGGATTGTTAATTTCATTCTAGAAACGGATCTTTTTCTAAAGTAATGGAGTCGGATTTCTCCTTATAGTAAGCTGCCACCAGCCTGATAGAATCATCGCCTATTTGCAAAGGAGAAGTTTCCTTAAGAGACCTCAACTCCTTGTTGAATTTTTCTTCCTGGTTACGGGAAACAGCAACAACTGCTTCTATGACCAGCGAATCTGGAATTCTGCTTTTGAAACCAAATAGTTTAAACCATTCGGAAGCTCGCTTTGAATGACGGAGTACCTTTAAAAGCGTAATACTGTAAATATATGCCTGGGAGGCCACTTTTTTGTATGTGTTCGGCTTTTTCAACTCCCAGACAGAAAGATTCGTTTTGTTGTTTTTTAATTTGTGTCGTGCAAGAATATCTATGTGGCCCCTACCGGGTTTTGGCAAGCCGGTACTCGCAGATATAGGTAGTGGTATCTGCAAAGGGAATTTATTTGCAATAAGAACTGGCTGAATCCTCAAGGAATTAAGGCCGAACTTTCCGGATCCTTTGCACATTTCGGATATGAACTTGGATTCAATACGGTGTTCTTGCTTTATCATATTGGGTATTCCCTGCGTAGCAAAAGATAGTTCCTTGAAATGTTTTCTCACAAGCTGACCCTCTTTGCCCTTCCATGAATAAATGCCGTCCGGCAGGGATAAATCAAATCCTTTGTCGTTTTTTATTTCACTTCCTTTGATCTTTATGAAGACCTCTTTGTCCTTAACTATGAGATGCGCTATCTCCTGACCAAAAAATCGGAGAGAAAAAACAGCTCTGGAACTGGATTTAGCTTTTGTAGTTGAAACATAAGCTTTGAGAGGACCCCAGCAATGAAACTCCTTCTTTGCTGAATGTAAAAATTTGTTGCCGTAACTAAGAGCATCAAGCCAGTTCGATAATTTGCTTTCAAATTCTTCTTTGTTGTCTTCCCAGATTTTATCAATTTCCGATGAAAGATTCTTGTTTTCCATCAATATTGTTCCCTGTACAGGTAGGG
>MWDQ01000082.1 GCA_002070645.1 candidate division TA06 bacterium ADurb.Bin131 | reverse complement strand
CGGGCTCACCTTCTCGCCCTTAGTGCTATACGGTGCTCTTTCTTCATCGCACCAGCACCGCTCCAGTTCAAATCCCTTTTAAAATAAGAGTGCAATGCCGGGAGAGGGATTTGAGCGGCTTCGTCTCTCAATACGACTCAGCTCGGCCACCGCTGAAATTGCTGCGCTTGCTCGCAATTTCTTAACTTCGCTCCAGTTCAAATCCCTTTTAAAATGAGAGTGCAATGCCGGGAGAGGGATTTGAACCCTCACGGAAATTGATTTCCAACGGATTTTAAGTCCGTAGCGTCTGCCTTTCCGCCATCCCGGCGAATTATAAATTATTATAATGCCTATTTTGAAAAAATTGAAATTTTAGAATTTTATAATTTTTTCCCAGAAACAAAATAAAAATCAGGTTCATCTATAATTTTTTCCGGATGGAAACAGTGTTTCTTAAGAAGATTTGCAAGTGTAATGCCTTCTGGAACAATATCTTTTTTTATATATCCACCAGTATTATGATGAATTTTGTTTACAAAATCTCTTCCTGTTGGGTGCGAAATAACAACCATCCCATTTTTTTTAAGGATACGATGGATTTCTTTCAACGCAACATTTTTCTTCTCAAAGTGCGGGAAACAGGCATTTGCTATGACATAATCAAAATATTCATCTGGAAACATTGTTTTATGAATATCAACAACGAGGAATTCAACATTTTTTAAATAGTGTTTTGTTTTTGCTTTATCTATCATTGCCGGTGAATAATCGATTGCAATAACTCTGCCTTTTTCTCCAAGTTTCTTTAGAATATATGGTATTAAAACACCTGTTCCTGTTCCAACATCACAGATACAGGAACCCTTTTTTATGTTTGTTTCTTTAATAACTCTGCCAAGGTTTTTGTGTGCTGGATAAGAATCCAGATCCTCCGCGAATTTATTGAAGAATTCGAGTTTGTGGTTTTGCACAAGGTCTCCTTTTTGGAGAAAAAATAGTTGAAATAATAAAAATAGCAACTGAGGATAGTGCAATTGGTGCGCCTGCAGGGATATTTAGCCAGAATGCTATTAGAAGTCCGGCGCATCCTGATAAAATTCCAAATATAGAGGAAAAAAGAAACAATTTTTTCATATCATATGTTAATTGATATGCTGCTGCAGCAGGGTTGATAATAAGGGCGAATACCAGAAGTCCACCAACTGCTTTTATTGATGCAGTGATTGCAGCACCACTCAAAAATAAGACCGTATAGTATATGATTTTTGCAGGAATTCCTGATGCAAGGGCAAGGGTTCTGTTAAAAATCAATATCTGTATTTCTTTGAAAAATGCTATTATAAATCCGAGCACAAGCAAACAAACAATTCCAACTATTAAGATATCATTATGGCTTACAGTTAAAATGTTTCCCCATAGAAATCTTAAACCTTCGCTCTTTGAACCAGGTATCATCGGCAGAAAAAGAAAAGAAAGTCCGAGAGAAGAAGAAAACATAATGCCGAGGGATGTATCTGTTTTGATTTCGCTTCTGTCTGAAATTGGTCCAAGAATTCCTGCAACAACAAAGCAGAATATAAAGGAACAAACAACAGGGTTGATATGAAGAATAATCCCGAGAAGTGCGCCTGCAAATGCTGCATGAGACATACAAACACCTATAAAAGATAAACCCATTGTTACAACAATTACTCCGATGAGAGAACAGGCAAGCCCAGTAAGGATCGCGGCAGTCCATGAATATACCATAAAACTATATAGTTCCATGGATGGTCTCCTGTGAGGTAATCCTGCCATTATCTATATAAAATACACGATTGCACAATTTTTCAATCGTATTTTTCTCATGGGAAACAAGAAAGATTGTAAGACCTTTTTCTTTGTGCCAGTTTTTTATAATCTCAATAATTTTTTCTTTTGATGTATGTGAAACAGAGGAAAATGGTTCATCGAGCAAAAGTATTTCTGGTTCCTGCATCATTGCTCTTGCTATCATGATCTTCTGACGTTCTCCTCCTGAAATCTGACCAAATGGCCTATTAAAAACATTTTCAACATCGAGTTTTTTCATTAATCCATACGCTTTTTCGAGTATTGGTTGGTCTGGAAAGTGGAAAAGTCCCATTTTCCCATAGCAACCGCTTAAAACAACTGTTTTTGAAAGAACAGGAATCCTCGGATCAACCTCAAAATTTTGAGGGACGTAACCTGTTATGATTCTTATCTGTCTGACGGTTTTCTGAGATAGAACAATATTATCTATGATGACCCTTCCTTTTTTACAAAATAAAAGGCCGTTAATTAATGTTAAAAGAGTGGTTTTACCAGCACCATTTGAACCATAAATACCAATGCATTCTCCTGGTTTAACAGAAAAAGAGATATCCTCGAGGATTAATTTATTTCCTCTGATGACTGACGCATTTTCAATGATGACGGATTTCATTTTTATTATCTTACAGCATTTTTTAGAAGAATAAGATTTAACATAATTGTTTTTTCAATTGTTTCTGTGTTTTGAAATCCACCAGGGAAATTGCTTAAAACAACATGAGGTTTTTTTGTTATTCTCGATATTGTTTCTCCTATGTTTGTGCCACTCTGGAGATTGCTGATAATAATTTTTACATTAAATAATTTCGCCTGGTCTATAAGATGTTTGAGATTATTTGGAGTTAGTTCCTCATCTTTTCCAAAGGTATCAATAACATTAAACCCAATATAATTCAAAAAGTCCTTCAGTATTTCAGAGGATATAACGGGTATTCCTTGAAGTTTGCTGCACTGAATAAAATTCTTGATTTTTCTATCAAGGTCAAGCATTCTTCTGGTATATGACGCAAGGTTTTTCAGGTAAACACCTTTGTTCGATGGGTCAAGCATTGATAAAATATTTGAAATCTTTTCTGCTGCTTTTATCTGAGTATCCGGTATAAGCCAGTTCCCAGGGATGTCTATACAGAATAATTTTGCATTCGCATTAGAAACAGTGCTTTTTATGTCATCAATAAAACCTTCCCAGCCATGATACAAAAGTATTCCATTTGTGTGGAGTTTTTTTATATCACCAGGCCTGATTTCATAATGTCCGGGACATATTCCAGGTGGGATTAAGGTACTAACTTTTATCTTTGATTGTCCTATTTCCTGTGCAATTGTAGATATATGGGAGGTTGTGGTAATTATTTCAATTTGATTTCCCCAGCATATACCCACAGTTAAAAATAATGTTAAAAAGAATATTTTATTAATGAATTTCATAGGATGTATCCCAGTATTTTCTCCAATCAGGTGAAATATCAGGGTTCGAAGGAACAGGGCTTCCATTGTTATCAACATCTTTAACATTACTGTGGAATTGTTCTGGTTTCATCCATCCACAATGTCCATCACCGAAAAGGATATTGCTTCCCCCTGAATGAATACGACATACTGCCCAGTGGCTTGTTCCTGCATTGTTGAAGGCAGATGCATTGTCAATACTCAAAATGTTAGTGTTCATATAAGGTGCGCCTGCGTTACATCCTCCTTTTCCATCTTTTTCCCTTCCCCAATCGAGAATGAGAATTTTTTCAGAAGGCCTGGCAATTTTACTTTTCTTGACTCCCATAAAACCAGGAAATATTCCACTACCAGTGTTATAGCCCTGACCCAGAAACCAGTTGTCAATAGCGATACTTTTCCCATGCCTTGAAGGACACTGAGATATCTTTCCCCTTGTTTCAGGAGAAACATATGTCCATAATCTCGTTTTCCAGGATGGATTTACAGGATAATATTCATCCCAGTCAGAAACATACATCTCAAAGGCAATACCCAATTGTTTGAGATTACTCATGCATAGTGCCTGCCTTGCTTTTTCTCGTGCATTACCGAGCACAGGCAGAATCATTGATGCGAGAAGGGTTATGATTGCTATTACGATAATCAGCTCAATGAGGGTAAAACCTTTTTTCATAGTGTCTCCTTGTTTAGTGTTACAATTATAAGATATGTGCTACACAAGGTCAAATCTCCTGTATTTTATATTCATGATAAAATGCGTTATCATAAGTAAAAAAGATAGAAAAAAATATAAAAATGTACTGGTGGCATGGAATTGAAAAACTGAAAATTCCCAGATCTTCTTCATAAAAGAGGGCGACGAGGATTTTCAAGAAGACAAGAGGAACAGGGAATTGCGAAGGAATGGAATATAGACAAAAATTAAACAAATATTTCTTAGTATTACTTAAAACCTTCGGGAGTGTATTATGGAAAAAATAGATTATCGTTTTGAGGTAAAAAGATATAATGGGGTTCCAACTCTTTTTATCTGTGATAAGCCAGTTCATGGATGGTTTACAGGAGATACCTCAGGAATGAAGTTCGAAAAAGAATTAATAAAGTGCTTCCCTGATCATCTTTATAGTTTACGTATTCCATCGCCAGAGTTTAATACTTTATCTCTTGAAAAGGATATTAAAAAATTGTTGCAGAAGGATAAAGACGCGATAATTCTTTTCCATTTCAGAACAGATAGGATGCCGCAGTGGTGGATAGAAAAATACGGTGATGAGTTGATTGTTTATGATGATGGAGGAAAGAAAGCGTCTCAGTGCGGTCCTGAAAAAATGGAGAATCCTTCAATTTCATCTGAAATATGGAAGCAATATGTTTGTGATTCAATAAGGAAATATACCCGCTACTTAAAAGAAAATTATCCTGAAAGGTTTTCCGGGTACTATTTTGCATGGGGGATATGCGGAGAATGGAACTATTATGGTGAAACAGATATGAATGATTGGAGATGTCCTGATTTTAGCCCTGCAATGATAAGAAAATTCAGAAGTTGGCTGCGAGAAAAATATGGAAATAGCATTAAACTGTTAAGAGAATCATGGAATGATGCTACCATTGATTTTGAAAGTGCCGAAATTCCCCAAAGAATAAAGAGGCTTTCTTCTGAACTTGGTTCATTTAGGGACCCATTAAGAAACAGTGATGTAACAGATTATTATCAGTTTGTAAGCGATATTGCCGCAGATACTTTTATTGATTTTTGTAAAACCGCAAAAGAACAATCAAGCAATACAATCATCTGCGGGGGAGGATATGGCGGACTTATGGATATAAATGTCTGCTCATATCTTTATTTTGGATTAACAACATCAGGCGGAATAAAAAAAGTTCTCAATTCACCTTATGTTGATTTTTATTCAACTCCGTATTCTTATTACTCGAGAGAAATAGGTGTTGGTGATTGTTCGTATATGTGTATTACAGAATCATGGAAACTTCATAATAAGATTCGTCTCGGGGATAATGATACAAGAACATCTCTTGCTGAACCATTTCATAAACCATTTGGCAGGCCTGATACAATCAGGGATTCTATAGAAATACTGAAGAGGGACTTTGGCCAACATCTCATAAGAACTTCTGGCGGTTTTTGGTTAGCACAGTGGCTCGACCATCCACAGTTAATTAAAACAATTTCGAAACTGAACAAAATAGGCCAACTTAGTATGAAATATGACCGTTCATCCGCAGATGGTATAGCAATGATTGTTGATGTTGATAGTTTGTTTTACCAGAAAATGGCTAATATTCTTATGTATAAACTACTTTATGAACAAAGAATGAACGAATTTGGAAGAATAGGGACACCATGGCATCTGTATTTGCATGATGATCTTGCAATAAACGATATGCCTGATTACAGGGTTTATGTATTCTTGAATACATTTTATCTGACAGATTCTGAGAGGAAAACTATAAAGGAAAAAGTATGCAGGAATAATAATACTGTTGTGTGGATGCATGCTCCTGGTTTTCAGAATGAAAAAGGATTTTCTATGGATGCAATTGAAGATTTAACAGGCATCAGGGTTAGGTATGAAGATGTTTCAGCAAACAGCGAAATAAAGATAATAAATTTTTTCCATCCTTTGACAAATAATATTATCCCTGATAGCAGGGATAGTTTTTTGGGTGTAAGGAAGATGTTTGAGTGGAGTGGTACTCCTTCTCACGGGCATATGGATCATACAGGAGTTGTCGAGCCGGTTTTTTATGCTGATGACCCTCATGCTATGGTTTTTGGTAAAATAATCTCAATCAACAAACCTGGTTTTGTTATGAAGGATATGGGAGAATGGAAATCAATCTATATTTCAGCCCCTATGCTTACAGCAAAGATTTTGAGAAATATCTGCAAATTCAGTGGGGTACATATTTATCTTGATACAGATGATCTTTTATACGCAAACAGACATTTTGTTGTTGTGCATACAAAAACAAAAGGCGAAAAAACCATAAATTTACCGGTAGAGGCAAATGTCTACGAGGCATTTGAAAATAGATGTATTGGTAAAAGTATCAAAAGATTTACAGAGTTTATACCTGCAAGGTGTACGAGGATATACTTTCTTGAATACTGAGATCTGATGAATATTATGGTGAAAAACCCAAGGTTTTTTGCGGCAGGTTTTGAAAGTGATTAAACAGTAGTTATTGTATCCCCCAAATGTACAGAAGGTATATTACTTAAGTATAAGGAAATGTTATTATTTGAAAATAAGATAATGTCAAAAGAACAGATGAAACTTTTATGTTAGGAAACTGGGCACAAAGGAGGGAAATCTCCCCCTTTGAAAAATCATCCCTTTTTATCTCCCCTTTGAAAAAGTCCTTTCTCTATTTCCCCATTTTATAAAGGGGGCGAGGGGGATTTAAAGAGTGAGGGATGTAAATACTTTTGAAATTATTGAGAAATAAACAAAAACACTGCCAAAAATAACGAGGAGGAAAATTATGAAAATTTGTATAATTGGAGGAACAGGCCATATAGGGACAAATCTTGTAAAGATGCTTATAGGGCAAAGTTTTGACATAACCATTATTACAAGAGGGATGAAGCAGGTTTCTGATGGTTCTAAAACAAACCTTGTGAAAAAGAATTACGATGATAACAAAACCGAATGGGAGGATCTTTTTAAAGAAATAAAACCAGAGGTGATTATTGATATACTTGGTACTTATGCGCCTGTTGTTTATCAGGCAGGTAAAACCTTTTGCAAACATTTTATTGTATGCGGTTCAATTTGGATGTTTGGGGAACCTAAAATTGTTCCAACTCCTGAACAAACCCAATCACCCTGTATTTTTCAGGGCTATGCAAAAAGATATAAGGAAATATTCGAGATTAAGGATTTATCAAAAAAAGATGGAGTTTTATTTACTGCCATTATGCCGCCAAATATATGTGGGGCTGGAAAAATTCCCCTTGATTGTTATGGGGGCAGAAGCATTGAAAAACATAAAAAGCATAAAAAGGGGGAACCAGTGCCATTACCAGAACCAGGACAGACATTGATAGGTCCATGTGATGCAGAGGATGTTGCACGCGCGTTTTTTCTTTCTGTGATGAACCCTGAAGATTCTGCTGATGAGATTTTTAATGTAGGATCTGCATATGCCATTACTGTGAGAAATTTTGTTGAGACATATGGGAAAATCTATGGGGTAGAAATACCTGTACAATGGTATAGCTGGAAAGAATATTCAACAAATATTAATTCTGATGCAGGAGCAAATTTTCATTTCAAATCTCATATGTGTCCTGATATCACAAAGATATCCCGGAAGATTGGCTATAAGCCAAAATATACACCAGAAGAAACAATGGAAAAAGCAGTTCTCTGGATGAAAAAGCAGAAAATGTTTGATTAACTGGAGACAATATGAGAATTTTGATTATTGACATTGATACCCTGAGACCAGACCATTTAGGATGTTATGGATATCACAGGAATACAAGTCCAAATATTGATTCAATTGCTGAAAAAGGGATTGTTTTTACTAATTATTATTGTTCAGATGCTCCCTGCCTTCCAAGCAGGGCAGCACTTGTTACCGGTAAACATGGTATCCATACAGGCGTGGTAAACCATGGTGGTAGAATGGCTGATATGTTTTCAGAAGGGAAAAACCGCGGTTTTTCGGATAAATTAAGATATGGCTCTCTCTGGGGAATGCTTTCGTCTAACAGGTTTCATACTGTATCAATATCAACTTTTGGTGGAAGGCATGGAGCATGGTGGTTTCACGCAGGGTTAAACGAGGTTTATGATATAGGGTTTAATGGTATGGAATCTGCTGAACAGGTTACACCTGTTGTTCTTGACTGGATAGAAAGAAATGCAGAAAAAGATAACTGGTGTTTACATATTCATTACTGGGATCCTCATGTTCCATATCGTGTACCTGTTGAGTTTGGGAACCCCTTTGAAAAAGAATGCCTTCCTTCCTGGATTACTGACGAGACAGTGGAAAAATGGAAAAAGTGTGTTGGGGGTCATTCTGCCCTTGATTATGGAATGTTTGGTCCTGCGGAAGTGCAAGCAAGATTTCCAGGTCATCCTGTAATGATTACAGATATGGATGCTGCAAGAAAAATGATAGATGGTTATGATTGTGGAATAAAATATGCAGACCAACACCTTGGAATTATTTTCGATACACTTGCAACAAAGAATATCCTCGATGATATGACTGTTATAATAACCTCTGACCATGGTGAAAATCTTGGAGAACTTGGTTGTTGTTCTGAACACGGCACATCTGACTACATTACACACAGGATTCCTTTGATAATAAGGTGGCCTGGTGATATGAAAGAATGTATTATTGATGATGGTCTTCATTATAATATTGATTTATTGCCAACACTGGCTGAAATGCTCGAAATAAAAATACCAGAAGGTATTGATGGAATTAGTTTTGCAAAAACAATAAAAGATGGTTCTAAATGTAGCAGAGAATATCTTGTTTTAAGTCAGTGTTGCCATGGTTGCCAGAGGTCTGTAAGGTGGAATGACTATATATACATAAGAACCTATCATGATTTTTATCATCTTTACCCTGATGAAATGCTTTTTAATATTAGTCAGGACCCTCATGAACAGAAAAATCTGGCTTTTGATATGCCAGGGTTATGCAGGGAAGCAGCGCATCTGTATTTAAAATGGTATGATAATATGATGATGTCTTCCCTGTATTTTGTAGATCCTTTATGGATGGTTATAAAGGAAGGAGGTCCATTCCATTCAAGAGGTAGATTAAAAGATTATTGTAAACGTCTTGAGAAAACCCAAAGGGCATGGGCGATTCCTGAACTAAAAAAACGTCATACTCAGGAATTTATCTAATTAAGGAGGCCATAATGAAACAGGATGTTTTAGAAAAACTCGGGGAATGGTGGGATGGAAAGAGTAAAAAACCTTTAATCAATATCTCCATATTGAATGACAGAAATTTTATCAATCAAAACGAACTGTGGCAGGATGAGAATCAACTACCTGATTTTGAAAAGATTGTAAATGCTCAGATTGAAAACACAAAGAAATTTGAGTATTTAGGTGTTTCTTATCCTGTTTTACCACATCAGTGGGCAAGCCGAGGAACACCAATGGTTATGTGTGCCTATCTGGGTAGCAGGGTAATTTTTAGAGAACAAACTGTCTGGTTTGAGAAATTCATAGATGATTGGTGGAAAACAAAGATTGAATTTAATGAGAGAAACTTCTGGGTTCAGGCAAGCAAAAAACTAATGGAGACACAGGCAAAAATGATTGATGATGAAAGGATTTTCTGTATGCCTGATTTTGGAGATGCCCTGACATGTTTTTCGATGATGAGAGGTGTTGAAAACCTTATGATAGATATTGTAGAAACACCAGAAATCATAATAGAGAAGATTGATGAGTTTGTTTCTGCATGGGTTAAGGCACACAGTTTTTTCTATGATATTTTTCAAAAGAAACTATCTGGAGATGCATCGTGGCTTTTGTGGGCACCTGGAAAAACATATGCCTGCCAGAGTGATTTTTCAACTATGATATCCCCAAAGATGTTTGAGAAATTTGTTGTCTATGAACTTGAAAAAATAAAAGATTATCTTGAATATATTGCCTGGCATCTTGATGGTCCTGATGAAATAAAACATCTTGATACGCTTATTTCCCTTCCATACATCAAGGTAATCCAGATTACCCCGGGTGCAGGAAGACCAGGTTGTGCTTCGTCTTTGTGGCTTCCTCAGATTAAGAAAATCATCGAGAAGAAAAAACAGGTGATACTATATTGTGGCAATAAAGAAGAATTTGATATCCTGATAAAAAATTTTCCATCAGGAAGGGCGTTGGTTTGTTGTGGAACAGTTGATTTTGAAAACAAATCCGATAGAGAATTTTTTAAATATGTTGAAAATTTTCTATAAATATTGGATAATATTTTTAGTGTAAAAAGATTTAACTTCTTAACAAAAGGATGAAAATGGAACTTAGAAAAAATTGTGCATATTCTTTGCTTGTTCCGACAAGTATGGGTATTCGACTCACACCGGTTGATAACCAACCTGTACACTGTAGCACTAATTTTTTTATGCAGGCGACCAGTGCTGAATCAAATGTTGCCAGTGTATCTTCATACCTTGGTTTACCTGTTAAGGTTCTTACTGCATTTGTAAAGGGCAGTCCAATTGCAAGATTTATAAAAGATAATCTTGCGAGCAGACATATGGATGTTGAAGCAAAGGAACTTCCTCAGGGAGGACCATGGGGATATAGGCATCAGATTAACATTGGGGATACTGGTTATGGTGCTCGTGGCCCAAAGGTATGGAATGATCGCGCAGGAGAAATTGGAAGAACATTGAAAGCAGAAGATTTTGACCTTGAAAGGATATTTAGCAAGGAAGGCGTACAGATTATACATATGTCAGGATTGTTTGCGGCACTATCGCCTGAAACAGGGGATTTTTGTTTACAGATTGCTCGAGAGGCAAAAAAATATGGAACTCGTATTTCTTTTGACCTGAATTACAGGGCTTCCTTCTGGAAAAACAGAGAAACCGAGTTGCACGATATTTTTTCTGAGATTGCGGGTGTTTCGGATATACTTGTTGGAAATGAAGAGGATTTTCAGTTGTGTCTTGGTATTCAAGGACCAGAACCTGGAGGAAAGGGTATTAAAGCACAGATAGATGGGTTTAAGGGTATGATAGAACGAGCAAAGAAGAGTTTTCCAAATGCAGAAGTTTTTGCAACAACTTTGAGAGAAGTCATCAGTAGCAATCAACATCTCTGGGGGGCAATTATGTCGGTTGGTTCCCAGTGGTATGTTGTAGAACCTCGTGAGATTGGAGTTCTTGATAGAATTGGTGGTGGCGATGGTTTTGTTGGAGGGGTTCTATATGCAATTTTGAAGGATATGCCAGTTGAAAAATGGATACAGTTTGGCTGGGCATGTGGAGCACTTGTTGTTACACTTCTTACTGATTATGCACAGCCATCTGATGAAGAAGAAATATGGAGTATATGGGAAGGAAATGCAAGGGTAAAGAGATAATCTTTACTCAATAGATATTACATTTCGAGAACAATATAAGCAAGGTATATCTTGGTGTATTTTTGCCTCTTATATCTTTTTTTTCTGAATTGACCTCTGATATATTTTCTTCATCTGCGTGTCCAATACTGGAGACAATCTATAATCAGCGGTGTTTATTTTAATTATTCTATAAAACTGGTATAATTATTAACAATAATTTTTCATTCGAATGATACAGGAGGGTTAGCCTAACGGTAAGGCAGTGGACTTGAAATCCACCGTCCCAGCGATGGGACATGGGGGTTCAAATCCCTCACCCTCCGTTTTTTTTTTCTTTGAAAGGGATTTGAACTGGAGCGAAGATGTATAGGTCTGAGCAAGCGAAGACCTATGCGGGTGGCCGACCCCGAGTGTAAGGAAAACGAGGGGCGCTCAAATCCCTCACCCTCCGTTTTTTTTTCTTTGAAAGGGATTTGAACTGGAGCGGTGCTGGTGCGATGAAGAAAGAGCACCGTATAGCACTAAGCGCGAGAAGGTGAGCGCGCTGACCGAAGCGTAGTTTGCAAGAAGTTAAGAAATTGCGAGCAAGCGCAGCAATTTCAGCGGTGGCCGAGCTGAGTCGTATTGAAAGCATCCAACCGATTAGTATTTTTATAGGTTGGATGAAAGGGGTGTGGGGAAAGAGGCGTTCCCCACGCAGTAGGGGGAAGATTAAGGGGGA
>MWDQ01000081.1 GCA_002070645.1 candidate division TA06 bacterium ADurb.Bin131 | reverse complement strand
TATCCCGGGCAAAAAAATTCATAACAATGATAAAGCCAAAAAGAAGACAGTCAACAGTTATGCGACTTTTTAACAGTATCCTTTTTGAACAAAACAGGACTTCCTGATTTAAAAGAGAATAAACCTTTATCACTGAGCGGCTTTTTTCCCTGACTGGTTTGTTTATCTACAACTAAATAGAGATATCATTTTATCAAGATTCCTTGACAATCCTTGTATTTTTTGTGTATTATACACATACCCTATTGACAAAATTTAATAAAAATTTTGCCAAGTATTGCAGGGGGGATTTTCAGGAAAATCAATGTTCTTGTGAACAAAAAAGTGTTTGTATTACCATTTAGGAATTATGATACCTATTAAAATTGTCAATTCAGGTGATACGGAGGAAATAAAAAATGTTAGATATAAAAACCCTTGAAAATTGGTTATGGGATGCTGCTTGTAAGATACGTGGCGAGATAGATGCTCCAAAATATAAGGATTATATTCTTCCCTTGATATTTTTGAAGAGATTATCAGATGTTTTTGATGATGAGGTAGAAAAATTTGTAAAGGATTATCCAGATGAAGAAAAAGCAAGAAAACTTATAGAGGATGACCACAATCTTGTTATATTTTATATCCCAGAAAAGGCAAGGTGGAGCGAGATCCTAAAACAAACCACAAATTTAGGAGAATACCTTACAGATGCAGTGCGTTCCATAGCAAAGGAAAACCCAAAACTTCAGGGGGTAATTGACATAGTTGATTTTAATGCCACTCAAGCAGGACAAAGAATAATTACTGATGAAAAACTTAAATCTCTGATTGACACACTTAATAAATATAGATTAGGTCTTAAAGATGTTGAACCAGACATCCTCGGCAGGGCATATGAATATCTATTAAGGAAGTTCGCAGAAGGATCAGGACAAAGCGCAGGAGAATTTTACACACCAGGAGAGGTTGCTATGTTGATGGCGCATATTATCGACCCTAAACCAGGTGAAACAATTTACGACCCATGCCTTGGCTCTGGTGGACTCTTAATAAAGTGTTATTTGAGATTTAGAGAAAAATATAACGAAAATCCGAGGATAGAACCACTGAAATTTTATGGACAGGAGATTCTGCATAGCACCTATGCTATGGCAAGGATGAATGCATTTGTTCACCAGATGGAAGCAGAGATTGCCTTAGGTGATACAATGATAAGACCTCATTTTACCACGCCTACTGGAGCATTAGAGAAGTTTGATATTGTGGTTTCTAATCCTATGTGGAATCAAGATTTCCAGCAGAGTGTTTATGAAAATGATGCTTACAACCGATTTACTTATGGCTATCCTCCATCAAATTCTGCTGATTGGGGATGGGTTCAACATATGCTTGCAAGTTTGAATGAAAACGGAAGAATGGCAGTTGTCCTTGATACTGGCTCTGTTTCAAGGGGATCTGGCAACGCTGGTTCAAATAGAGAAAGGGATATTAGAAAAAAATTTGTTGAAAATGATTTTATTGAAAGTGTAATCTTGCTTCCTGAAAATCTATTTTACAATACAACAGCGCCAGGAATAATTTTAATCATCAACAAAAATAAAGCAGCAGAGCGAAAAAATAAGGTGCTTCTGATAAATGCCTCAAAACTTTTTGAAAAAGGAAGGCCCAAGAATTTTTTACCTGATAGCACAATAAAAAATGTTTCAGATGTTTATCATCAATGGAAAGAAGAGGAAGGTATAAGCAAGATTATTTCAAATGAAGAAATAGCAAGAAATGACTATAATTTAAGCCCATCAAGATATGTCTCACAAAACGGTGGTGAAGAGATATTGCCACTGGAAGAGGCAATAATAGAACTAAAAGAGGCAGAAGAACAAAGAAAAGAGGCAGAAGAGAAATTGAAAAAGATTTTAAAGGATTTGGGAATATGATAGAAAATCAAAACATAGAATTTAAACAATCGTGGCGTGATGAATTTTTAAAAGTTATTTCTGCTTTTACAAATTCAGATGGGGGGATTATATATCTTGGGGTAGATGATAGGGGTAATACTGTAGGATTGGATAATAGAAAAGCAAAAAAACTGTTGGAAGATTTGCCAAACAAGATAAAAAACAGACTTGGTATTACTGCGTTTGTAACTGTTGAAGAAAAAGAAGGAAAGAAAATCATAAGGATAGAAGTGCCAAAATCTCATTCCCCTGTATCTTATGAGGGTAAATTTTATATTCGTACGGGCACTACCACACAGGAACTTTCAGGATTAGAATTATCGTCATTTCTGTTAGAAAAAGCTGGAGACACATGGGATAGTCTGCCATCAAATGCAAACTTCAATGAACTTGATATTGAAACAATTAAACAATTTAAGAATCTTGCTAAACAAAAATTACCTTTAGTTGATGAAGATAGCAATTTAGAAATACTGCTCAAGAAACTCAAACTTATTACAGATGACAACAAGATAACGAATGCTGGTGTAATGCTTTTTAGCAAGAATCCCCAAAAATATTTTATCAATGCTTACACAAAAATAGGAAGGTTTAAAGACGATATAACTATTTTGGATACTGTTATTGTTGAAGGAAATCTATTTAAGCAACTGGATGAAGGAATTGCTGCAATTAAAAAACACCTGAATGTAAGATTTGACACATCTGTTAAAGATCTTTCACTTAAAGGAGTGGCAAGAAAAGAAATATGGGACTATCCCTTAGAAGCAATAAGAGAGGCTTTAATTAATGCACTTATTCATAGAGATTACCTTGATAACACCAAGCATACTCAAATAAAAATATACGATGACAAAATAATTTTCTGGAATGCAGGAAAATTGATTTCACCACTTACAATTGAAAAGCTAAAAGAAAACCATATAGCCATTCAACGCAATCCCTTAATTGCTTCTGTTTTTTACTATGCAAATCTAATTGAAGCGTGGGGTTCAGGGACAACAAAAATTATCAACTTATGTAAAAGTTATGGTTTACCAGAACCGAATTTTAAGGAATATAGAGAAGGTTTAGGGCTATTCGAAATTACTTTTTACAAAGATATCTACAATGAAGAAAACTTAAGGAAAATGGGGCTGAATGAAAGACAAATTAAAGCAGTGTTGTATGTGAAAGAAAAAGGAAAGATTACGAATAAGGAGTATCAGGAACTTAATAAAGTTTCTGATAGAACGGCAACCAGAGATTTAGTAGTTTTAGTTAATAAAAATATTTTTGATCAGATTGGCACAACTGGAAAAGGAACGAATTATATTTTAAGACGCCATAAAGACGCCAAAGGAGTCATAAAGACGCCATAAAGACGCCAAGGAGATAAAGAATGCTTTTGGACTATTTGAGATTACTTTTCATAAGGATATCTACAATGAAGAAAACTTAAGGAAAATGGGGTTGAATGAAAGAAAAATTAAAGCAGTTTATAACAAGACATTTGTCGGATATTATGAATAATTTCTGGACACATATTGGACACTCTTGGCATTTATTTGGCGATTCTGGCGATTATCTGGCGATTGATAAAAAACCAACAGGATGCGAATATGGTAATAACGGAGCAAAAGCCAAATAAAATGTGCATTCAATGTGCAATAAATGTGCAAAATAAATATAAATGAGAATGAGGCGATGGCGAACTCATGTAGAAAACATAAACGGCTCATTTATTATGTAAGAATTTAGGGTTATGATGGAAGATATGAAATTTATATCAGAAACGAACTTCAAACCCACCGAAATCGGCGAAATCCCAGAGGATTGG
>MWDQ01000080.1 GCA_002070645.1 candidate division TA06 bacterium ADurb.Bin131 | reverse complement strand
AGAGGTCTCAAAAAAAATTGGTAAAAAGATTAATCTTGAAAAATTGAAGCCATACACAGGAACACATAATGCCGGTTATACAGAATGTCAGGAATTTTTTGGAGCAATAACACTTGAATCCAGACAGCCATTGGGAAATCAGATTGTTACAATGCTTGATGTTGCGCTACGAGGTATAGGGGATATGTGGGATGATGTAATTATACCCGGTTTTGACTATATTGTTATTGAAAATACACTTGGAAAATTTGGAAAGAAGGTTGAGGTTTTTAATAAACTACCGGTTAATGTGCAACATCTTGTTGGGAATCCAGATCTTCCTGCTGTCTAAGTTTTTTCTTTTTCCTTTTTTGAGCATACATCATCTTGTCAGCAGTTGCTATAAGATTGTCAATTGTTTGTTTCTTGGCAGGATCAAAGTATGCTACACCAAAACTTAATGATAACCTGTATTCCTTGTTTATCTCGGAATTAAGGTTTTTAAGATTCTCTTCCAGACGAGTGGAGATAGATTCAACATCAATGGGATTATTCTGGATTACAAGAGCGATGAATTCATCGCCACCAGTACGTCCGAGGATATCTGATTGACGAAAGGTTTTTCTCAACATCTCTGCTGTTTTTGTAAGGGCAACATCCCCTTCCTGATGGCCAAATTTGTCATTTACGCTCTTAAAGTCATCGAGATCAAAAAAGAAGAGAACTATACTCTGATTTATTCTTTCGGCAATTCTTAATTGCTGTTGTGCGAGAAGGAAGAACCCTCTTCTGTTATACAAACCTGTCATCGGGTCTGTTACGGATAAGTGTTCGAGAAGTTTTTCCATATATTCCTTCTTGACGCTTGTACGGGCTATAATCCACGAGACAATAATGAAGAATAGAACAAGAATAGAATCATATAGCAGGAATTCTTTTAGTCTATTATTTGATTGTATTGTGCACAGGTCGCGGGGAACAAATGATATAATCTTCCAGAAATAATCAAAACTGTGTACATTTCCTGATATTGTGGGGTCAAACTTCTGGGAACTTTGCTCGCTTATTTTTTCAGCTCTAGCAACAGGATAAAAAGTTGTGAATGTAAAAAGCCCGCTTTTTACTAAAAATTGGCCTGTTTGATCTGACTTAATTTTTTCCCATGCTTCAGGATAGATATGTAGGAATTTTTTTTCTGATCTTGATTCAAATAGAAATCCAAATTCATCCTCTGGATTTGGACCTTTAATCCAGTATCCATTTGAGTTAATTATGAAATACCTTGTAAGTTTTTCCTTATCTGTTCTTTCCTGTTCGAATGTCTTTCCAAATATCTCAAATATTGGTTTACAGTTATAAAACACGAGAAGCACTGCGTTCTTTTTCCCTGTTTGGCCAAATACTGGGTTTCCAAAAATAAGAACAGGTGCACCATCATCAATCCTAAAATCAGAAACATAAACATGTCCTCGGGCTTCTGCGAGGGTATTTATAAAATCTGGATTTTTTTTATAGTTTGCCTTAGTATCGTATTTTTTCAGGATTTCTCCATTTTTTATGAGAATTTCTGAAATGATTTTTCCTTTAGTGTCACAAATTACCAGTTTATTGTAATATGATTTACTTCTTAAAAAAGGTGAGAGTGTATTAAGAAATTCTGTTTCAGTTTTCTTTCCTGATACATAATCAGAAACAAGTTCACCGAGAAAAACAATATCAGCAACAGTTGTATCAAAACTTCTTGCTACAATTTTTGAGATAGTGGAAATATTTGTTAGTTCCTGATTTTCAACCATTGACAGTTCATTTTTTGCACTCGCAAAATAAAGTATTGCTGTAACCCCTACTATTATGATGATTGTTAAACAAAAGATGAAAAGGAACTTTTTTACAATATCCCAAAATCTAATGCCATTATTTTCTATCCATGCAATTTTCATATTTTAATTTGTTTGTTATTAATAAATGCTGGAAGATATGATACCTTTTTCGGCGTGTGATGGGTCCCATTATAAAAATGAACTCTATAAAAACTGGTTCTATTTTGTTCATAGGTCCATTGTTAATATACTGGAAAATTACTTATAAGTCAATATCTTTTGTATCCTGTGCCAAAAAAATATTGTAGAATAATAGTGGTAAATAACGCTTAACAAAACCTGGTTGAATATTACAGGGAATGATGTTTCCTCATCCCCGCTTTTGGCAAGGATGATGCAAAAGGGATTCTGGGGAGAAGAAATGAGAACAATTCGGAAACGATGTTCGCTTTTGAAACAATTAAATAAGATAATAAAAATTTTGATTTATCACAAAGGGGTGAACAATGGTGGATATTTCAAGGGATCTTCCAGAATTTATTGAAGATGAAAAACAGCTTGAGGAAATACTTTCAAGACCATATTCTGAGGTGATTGAATTTAGTAAGTCCTTATCAGGGGATATTATTGTTCTTGGTGTTGCGGGGAAAATGGGCCCTTCTCTTGTAAAGCAGATAAAACGGGCTGATATTATTTCAAAGATTAAAAGAAGAATTATCGGGGTAGCAAGATTTTCAAACCCTGAGGCTAAAAAAGACCTGGAAGAATCAGGAATCGAAACGATTGTTTGTGATCTCCTTGACAGGGATGCTGTTGACAATCTTCCAGAAGTGAAGAATGTTATTTTTATGGCTGGTATGAAATTTGGTTCAACTGCCAATCAATCTCTTACCTGGGCGATGAATGCGTATGTTCCTGCGCTTATTGCGAATAAATACAAAAGCTCAAAAATTGTTGTGCTTTCTACTGGCAATGTTTATCCGCTTGTTCCTGTTTCATCAGGTGGTTCAAAAGAAACAGATCCACCTTCTCCTATTGGAGAATATGCACAATCCTGTCTTGGAAGGGAACGAGTTTTTGAGTATTTTTCTTCAAAATTTTCAATACCTTCGGTTCTTATACGGCTTAACTACGCGGTTGAATTAAGATATGGGGTGCTTTACGATATTGGATTAAAAGTTTATAATAATGAGAAAATTTATCTTGAAAATGGATTTGTAAATATTGTCTGGCAAGGTTGGGCGAATAGTGTTATTTTTAGATCTTTTAGTATTTGTGGTATCCCTCCTACAATTTTAAATCTTACAGGGCCTGAGATTCTTTCTGTAAAAATGGTTGCAGAGGAATTTGGCAGGTTATTCGGAAAAAAGCCGTTGTTTGAGGGTAAAGAAGCAGAAACAGCGTATCTTTCAGATGCTTCAAAATGTTTTGGATTATTTGGTAAGCCGGATATTATGTCTGAGGTAATGATAAAATGGATTGCTCATTGGATAGAAAAAGGGGGGAAATCCCTTAATAAACCAACACACTTTGAAGAGCGAAAAGGGAGGTATTAGATGGCATTGATAAATCCAGAAATACATAAAAAAATAAAAAAAGGAGTGGTTATCCCTGCGCATCCTCTTGCGTTAACAGAAAAAAGGACACTTGATGAAAGAAGACAAAGGGCTTTGACGAGATATTATTTATCCGCAGGTGCCGGAGGACTTGCCATAGGCGTGCATACTACACAGTTTGAAATACATGATGAAAAGATCGGGCTTTATAAACCAGTTCTTCAACTTGGCGCAGAAACAATTTCTGATTGTGAGGAAAGTTATAGTATCAATCTGCCTGTGGTAAGGATTGCAGGAGTTATTGGAAAAACAAGTCAAGCAGTCAAGGAGGCATCTCTTGCAAAGGATCTTGGATATCATGCAGTACTGCTGAGTATGGCAGCATTTAAGGATTCAACAAATGATGAAATGATAGAACATGTGAAAAAAGTTGCAGAGATAATGCCTGTTTTTGGGTTTTATCTGCAGACAGCAGCAGGAGGAAGAATTCTTAATTATGATTTCTGGAGAAAATTTTCAGAAATTGAAAATGTTGTGGCAATAAAGATAGCCCCTTTTAACAGGTATCAGACCATTGATGTTATAAGGGCTGTTGCAGATAGTGGCAGGGATATCGCATTGTATACAGGCAATGATGATAACATTATATCTGATCTTTTGACTGCCTTTGTTTTTAGCGGCAGAACCAATAGAATAGTGGGGGGACTTCTCGGGCACTGGGCATGCTGGACAAAAAAAGCAGTGGAAATTTTAGAAAAAATTCATCTTGCTGTTATGAAAGAAGATATACCACAGACCCTTATTTCTCTCAATTCTCAGGTAACCGATTGCAATGCAGCCATATTTGATGCTGCGAATAACTTTGCAGGATGTATCCCCGGGGTTCATGAAATCTTGAGAAGACAGGGACTTTTAGGTGGTGTATGGACATTAAACCCAAAAGAGACAATCTCACCAGGCCAGATAGAAGAAATTGACAGAATATATAGAGCATATCCCCACCTCAATGATGATGAGTTTGTCCTTAAAAACAAAGATAAATGGCTTGAGTAGGTTTTATATTATGTAGTTTCCATCCTATGGAAAAAATTAAAAATATCTATGGACTTACAGAATCCCAGGCAGAAAATCTACTCAGGGTGCATGGCTTTAATGAAATGCCTTCTCCTGAGCGTAGGAACCTTGCTACAATTGCGCTGAGTATCCTTAAAGAACCGATGTTTTTGCTTCTTGTGGCATGTGGCTCTATTTATTTTGTGCTTGGTAATAAGGTAGAAGCACAGATGCTTCTTGCCTTTGTGTTTGTAATTATGGGCATAACATTTTTTCAGGAAAGGAAAACTGAAAGAGCCCTTGAAGCATTAAGAAATCTATCAAGCCCGAGAGCCCTCGTTATAAGGGAGGGCAAGGAAAAGAGGATTCCAGGAAGGCAGGTTGTTCCAGGGGATATAGTTATTCTGACAGAGGGAGATAGAATTCCTGCGGATGGAGAAATCATATCCTCGAGTAATCTGTATGTAGATGAATCTTTAATTACAGGAGAATCAGAACCAGTGAGGAAAAGGTTTTTAGATAAACAGAAAGATTCCTCTATAGATGAAAAATCGTATTTTGTGTATGCCGGGTCTCTTGTTGTTAGCGGGTATGGTATTATGAAGGTTACATATACAGGTGCAGAAACATCTGTTGGCAAAATTGGAAAATCAATTCAAAATATTGAGTTAGAAGAGACACTTGTTCAAAAAGAAGTTACAGGACTTGTAAAAAATTTTTCACTTGCAGGTCTTTTTCTTTGTGTTATTGTTGTCATTTCTTATGGACTTTTAAATTTTGGCTGGCTCAATGGAGTACTTGCTGGCCTTACTCTTGCAATGGCAGTCCTTCCAGAGGAGTTTCCTGTTGTTCTTACGATTTTTTTTGCTCTCGGAGCATGGAGAATATCCCGCCATAATGTTTTAACCAGAAGAATGCCAGTTATTGAAACACTTGGTGCAACAAGTGTATTATGCGTTGACAAAACAGGGACTCTTACAACAAACCAGATGGAAGTCAGGGGGCTTTACGCAGAAGGGGAGAGTTTGATTATAGGTAATACTCAAATTGATACGCTTCCTGAGATATTTCATAGTGTGGTTGAATTTGGTGTTCTTGCTGGACTTGAAAAACCATTTGACCCAATGGAGAAAGCATTGCAGGTTTTTGCGAAAAAGTATCTCGCAGAGACAGAACATATCCATAATAACTGGACACTTGTTTATGAATATCCTTTTTCAGAAAATCTGCCGTCTGTGGCAAATGTGTGGAAGTCACCTGATGGAATGGACTATATCGTTGCAGTAAAAGGTGCCCCAGAGGCTATTGCTGATCTGTGTCATTTTGATTCAGAGATGCAGATGAATCTTGAAAATGCAGTAAACAGGATGGCGAATGAAGGATTAAGAGTACTCGGAGTAGCGAGTGCAAGTTTCAGGCAGGATTCCACGCTTCCCGGTAAGCAGCATGATTTTAACTTTGTTTTTCTCGGGCTTATCGGGTTTATGGATCCTCCACGTCCCTCTGTACCCTCTGCTGTTGAATTGTGTAGAAGGGCAGGGATTAAGGTTGTTATGATTACAGGTGATTATCCTGCAACAGCGTTGAATATTGCAAGAAAAATTGGACTTGATACAACAGGCAAAATTATTACAGGACAACAATTAGAACAAATGGATGATGAAACATTTTCAAATGAAGTTAAAAATGTGAATATTTTTGCGCGGGTTATCCCTGAACAAAAGTTAAGGATTGTCAATGCATACAAAAAAAATGGTGAGATTGTTGCTATGACAGGCGATGGTGTTAATGATGCACCTGCATTGAAGTCAGCACATATAGGGATTGCGATGGGAGAAAAGGGAACAGATGTTGCGAGGGAGGCATCTGACCTTGTTTTACTGGATGATGACTTTTCATCAATTGTCGAGGCGATTAAAACAGGAAGAAGAATTTTTGATAATCTAAAAAAGGCAATGGCTTATATAATTTCAGTTCATGTTCCTATTGCAGGAATGTCTCTTTTTCCTGTAATGATGGGACTTCCACTTGTGCTTGGCCCTGTTCACATTGTTTTTCTTGAAATGCTTATTGATCCAGCATGTTCGACTGTTTTTGAGGCAGAGCCAGCAGAAGCAGATTTAATGGAGAAGAAACCAAGAAAGATTGACGCAAAGGTACTCGATAGAAGAACCTTTTTCCTTACTCTTTTACAGGGGCTGATTGTTTTTGGGGTTGTGTTTGCAGTTTTTCTTTTTGCGCTTGCCAGCGGGCATGATGAAAAAAGATCCCGGGCAATTACTTATACAACATTGATTGTTGCCAATATATGTCTGATACTTACAAATCGTTCAAGGACAAGGTTTGCCTTTTCAAGAAGCAGTTTTACAAACAGGTCTCTTGTTTTTGTTTCAATAAGCGCATTGGCTTTTCTTATTCTTATCAATATCATTCCATTTTTAAGAAATTTATTTAGATTTGGCCCTCTGGATTTTCATGATATGCTGATTTGTTTTGCATCGGGTATTGCGAGTATTTTGTGGTTTGAAGGTGTAAAGTTTTTTAGAAGAAAACAGGCCACTTGACATATCTTGTAAAAAAATTACAATATCCACAAAATAATCTTGAAACAAAATAACATGAAAGCCAGTACAGGTGCATTAAAGAAAATTCAGGTACTAATGGGATCTCTAAGTGATTCAGAGAAAAAACTTGCTGAATATCTGCGTTTGGAAAGAGAAAAAATCCCATTTTTATCAATATATGATGTGGCAAAAAATGCTGGAGTTAGCACAGCAACCGTAAGTCGGTTTGTTCGCAAGGTAGGTTATAAAAATTTTACAGAGTTAAAGATTGGAATTGCAAGAGATACTGATGATTCTCTACAAGAAATATTCAGTGCAATAAACCCAGACGACAGCGATGAAAAGATTATTCAAAAGGTTTTCCACGGTAATATCAAAA
Source organism: candidate division TA06 bacterium ADurb.Bin131 (assembly GCA_002070645.1). GTDB lineage: Bacteria > Ratteibacteria > UBA8468 > B48-G9 > DTJG01 > DTJG01. The sequence continues at coordinate 23,018 of MWDQ01000080.1, read as the reverse complement.
GTATTGAAGATACCTACAACATAATCAGTATTGAAAATCTGATTAAATTTGCAAAAGCCATAGCACATTCAAAAAGGGTGCTGTGCATAGGAATAGGTGGTTCTGGAAACGTGGCGAGAGATGCTGCTTTAAGATTGTCTCATCTTAATATTCAGGCAGAGGCATATACTGACTATTATCAGATTCTGGTTCAAAGTTTAAGAACTGATAAGGACACAGTCGTGCTTGGAATTTCTCATTCTGGTCGTTCTTCAATAACTGTTGAAGGATTAAAACTTGCAAAGAGCAAGAATGCGATTACAGGTGGAATTTCAAATTATCCTGATTCGCCTTTAAGCAAGGTTGCAGATTTTTTCTTCTGTACATCGTTTCCTGAAACAGGTGTTAAGGTTGCTGCTCTTTCATCGCGCATTGCACAGTTGTGTCTTATTGATGCTATGTATCTTCTTGTTGCAAGATACAGAAAAAACCTCTGGGATGTCAAAAAATTGAATAATCTTACAGATAAACTACTGCGTAATAAATAGTCCAGAAAGATATGAATCTGAGTTCATAACCGGCTAAAACAAACCCCCAATCTGTTTAATAATTTCCTGTACCTTTCCTACAGGTATTGAGTGTGTATCACATTTTTCATTCAAACCAACAGATGCCATAATTCCTGCTGCATCTCCTGTTGCCATGCAGGTTGCCATTACCCTTATTGCTCCCATTGCCTTATGGTCAGCAGAGATGCATCTTCCTGCAACAAGAAGGTTTTTTGCTTTTTCAGGAATAAGGCACCTTGCAGGTATACTGAACCAATCATTTTCTGGTGGATGTAATCTATTTCTTGAAGGAAGATAATTCTTATGTTTTTCAAGCATAATACAGGGCTGGGTTGTTTCGCATTCCTTACAACAAAGATGTGCGTTAATTGTTCTACCAAGAGGACAGTGGATATCAATCCAGTATGTACAGCGCGCGATACTGTCATCTGCTTTTCTTCCTTCAAGAACATCCTGTTCATTAAGTGTGTAAAGCCCCTTTATCTGCCGTGTTTCCCTTACTCCAGCATTGATATGAAACGCAGAGATATAAGAATTTTCAAATCCAGGTACATTCTCCTTAAAAAATCTGTAAATCCTGAATGTTTCTTTTCTCAGGGAAATCTCTGCCTGTGTCAACTCAACTGCATTTGTTGCGTCAGCAGCAAACCTTGTCATATTAAAGCTTCTTTCGCCTTTTCTTATTGTACTTCCTTTTCCGCCAATGCCCTCATTGAAAATTTTTAGTTCTCCAGTTTTTCTAAGTTTTGAAAGTTTTTCTCTTGTTTCTTTGATTACCTGTTCTGTGAGTTTTTCTTCGTCGATGTTAGCAATCTTAAAAACACTTCCCATTGATTCTGTTTTTCCATCCTGAGGTCTTCCTTTTGCGCATTCAAAACCAGCAAAATGCGCTAAGTCCGCATCACCTGTTGCATCAATGAAAAATTTTCCTTCTATAGTCATTTTCCCGCTTTTGTTCACGACCTCAATAGAATCAATAAATCCAGAATTTATATTCACCTTTGAAAAATATGAATGATACAAAAATTTTACACCTGCATTTAAAAGTATTTGCTCAGCAGCATATTTTAATATCTCAGAATCAAAGGAAATTCCGTATTTTTTGAAAGCATCTTCCCATTTTTCGCATCCATCAAGCTCTGCCATTTTTTCAACAAGCGTCTTTAAGAATCCTGCGACTGCTGGTTCTTTATCATTAAGGTGATGTCCGAGAATTGAGCCGATAATACCGGTTGTTGCCATTCCACCGCAAAAGCCATATCTTTCGACAAGTAAAACATCAGCACCTGTTTTTGCTGATGCCCATGCAGCAGCCATTCCTGCTGGTCCTGCGCCTACAACAACAATATCTGCCTTCATATTTTCTCCTGGTTTAAGTAAAAAATACAATGTTTTTCAGATATCTGTGTTTTATTGCCTACAAAATTATGATATCATAATCTATAACTAATAAAAAGGAGGGTTTAATATGAGAACAAGAATGATAAATAAAGTATGCGCAATATTTTCTCTGATGTTTATTTTTTCATATGTGGTTTTTGCTGGGGTCAGTATTAATGGAGTAGTTGCTGACCTTCAAACACAGCAAGGTATCCAGGGTGCAACTGTATCCATTGTAGGAACAAATCTTTCGACAACATCCCTACCAGATGGTAGTTTTACAATTCAAAATGTCCCGAGATTTTCCACTGGATTTCAGGTAAAAGCAAGCAAGACAGGTTATGTGAATACCTATACCCAGATTGGCAATATATGGGATTCAGATGCTTTTGGGATTAGTTTTCCAGCCCTCTCAACCACCATATATAATATGATGCATACAGGTGGAGGGGTATCCCATACTCTCGGTAAAGCAGATATTGCAGGTATGGTAAATGGGGAAAGTAATAGTGGGGTTGTTATTACTGCAAAATATATTGATAATAATACTAATGCTGGAGCCATCAGATATATTGGTTCGAACAATCTTCCAAGTAGTTCTCTGACAAGTACTTCTGAAAATGGTATGTTTCTTGTTTATAATGTTGACCCCGCTAGACCAATAGTAATAACAGGTACAAAGCCAGGATGTATTTTTTCTTCTTGTCTTGTGATAGGGTATCCAGACTCTGTAACTGTTGGCAGTATTGAGCAAGTAGAAGATTTCTTTACAATATCAGGAATAGCAATCTGGGATGATAATCCTGTGTCCGGGGTTAGTGTTTCTATCCCAGGGACAGGTATCTCAACCACATCAACAATAGATGGTTTATTTACACTGCAGATGAATCCTGGGCAATACGGTATTATGAAGCTTTCAAAATCAGGATATGTCGATACATACCAAACAGGTAGTTTAAGCGAGGAAGAATACAAGAAAAATAAAAACAACGATGATGAACCTGAAGATTTCACAATACTTCCTCAGAATATATACAATAATATACTTTCTTCTCTTGGTAAAGTCCATATACAGGGTAGAGGAGATATTGTTGGAGAGATTGAAACCCCTGATGGTTTTGTTATGGATGGAGTAGTAGTATCTGTATATGATAAAGATGGTGTACTTGTTAATCCTGATAAATTTTATTTTGATGAAGAGGAAAATCCCTCGCTTGAATTAAATTCAACGACAAGTGCCAGTGAAGTTTTAATTCTGAATCTTGAACCAGGTTATTACTATATTGTGTGTACAAAAAATGGTTTTGAGTTTGGAAGGTGTTTAGTTCCTGTTTTTGCAAACGGGATTACCTTTGCGCCTACAAATATTTCATATCCTCCTATACCAGGGTTTATGAAAGAAAAATGGCAGGATATCCCTTCTAAAAATGTCCCGAAATCAGCGCAAAAGGTTGAAATGCTTTCTTTTATTCTTAATATGATGTCTGTGTCTGATCCATCAATTGGGAATATTATCCTTGATAGTGTTGTTGTAACATCAAAAGGAACAGGCAATATCTCAACATCACTTTCAAGCGCAGAATTGTATCTTGATTCTGATAATAATGGAACATATAAAACAAAGGTCAGCACAGGTGCTATTTCCGGAAATAAGATAACATTTTCAAATATTAACACAGAAGTTGGCATGGGGCTTAATCAAAAGTATCTTGTTGCTTTTAACTTTAATGGTTCAGCATCTATAGGACAGACATTTGGTGTGGATATACTTAAAAATGCTGATATATCCGCACATGCAAAAAATTCAGGATTACCTGTTACCTGTGACGGAGAAGAACCAATTCTCGGTAATCTTATGACAATAATTGAGGGAAATCCACCATTAAAACCACAAAACTTCTCTCCTGCAAATGGGACAACAGGGGTTAATCCTTCTTCCTATACGCTTCAATCAAGTCAATTTAAGCCTGGAAGTGGAAACACAGCACATAAGGCATCTGAATGGGTTTTATGGAAAGACGGAGAAAGCATTGAAACATTTACCCTGTATAGGATTGAAGATACAATAAATCTTACATCTATTATATCGCCTACACCTCTTGAAGGTTTGACAAAATACTGGTGGCAGGTAAGGCATCAAAATGGAGATAACCTGTGGAGTGATTGGTCTGAACCTACCTGTTTTGTAACATCACAGGATGGAATAAATCCTCCAGGAAAGCCAACAAATCAATCCCCAGAAAATGACGCAACTAATGTTGAATTACCAGTGAGACTTGAATCAAGTCAATTTATACCAGGCAGTCATACAGCTCATGTGGCTTCTCAATGGCAGGTTTTTCGTGGTGAAACTCTAATTTTTGATACAAAAAGAGATGTAAACAACCTTACATCAATCACTGTTTCTGGTCTTTCTTATAATACTCAGTACTTATGGAGAGTAAGACACCAGGACCAGTTTGGTGCTTGGAGTCAGTGGAGTGATTTTACTAATTTTACAACAAAACAGGGTATGAAGGGTGATTTGAATGGTGATACTCAAATAGATATAAGCGATGTAATACTTTGTTTAAGGATGGCAATATCTCTTGATCCTGTTGATATCTATCTCGGCGATATGAATGATGATAACAATGTTGATATTTCAGATGTTATCCTGATCCTGAGAAAGGCGATAGGCCTGGAGTAATTGGTATTGGAAAACAAAAAAAGTGATAGAAAAATAGTTCGATTTGAATTTTATTGATAATCACAATAAAATGTGCAGAAACATATTAAACTGGGGGACTAGGATTTGAACCTAGACACTCAGATCCAGAGTCTGATGTCCTACCATTAGACGATCCCCCACAGGTATATATCTTAGAAACAAAAGGATTATACTGCAGTTGCTATTTTTTTATAGATACTACCAGAGCGTGTCCGAGTTCCTTTAGTTTTATTATGTCGTTTTTTGAGGGTCTATTTTTTATAAGTAGTGGATCTGCTACTTTCTTAAACTTGAATGAACTGCATATTGATTCAACACTCGCTATTGCTTTTCCACCACCCCCATGGGTAACAAATGCAACATATGGTTTTCCTGTTACGCTACCCTGGGTAGGGTAGAATGTTCTATCAAAAAAATCTTTCAGGCCACCTGCCATATAACTGAAATAATCTGGAGTTCCAATTGCTATACCATCGCATTTTAATAAATCATCCTGGTTTGCTTCAATTCCTGTCTTCATTACAACCTCAGCGCCTTTTTCCCTGCAACCCTCAGCAATTGCTTCGGCTGCAGTTTTTGTGTTGCCACCGAGAGAATAATACACAACAAGTATGTTTACCATAGTATCACCGATTTCGTAGTTTTACCTTAAAATCATTTCTGCCAGATCTTACAACCTCAACATGCCCTTCTCTCGCAAGCCATCCAAGACTCATAAGAGTAAGGTCCTTTGGTTTATCAATATCTTTTACCATTTTGAGAAATGATGTCTCACCATGTTTATCGAGATAATTCCATATATCTCCTGCCACAAATCCGATTTCTGTTATCACTGTACCTCCTTGTTATCTGATGATTTATTGCCTTCAATTATATTATACCCTGAATCATTTCTTTTGTTAAGACTTCCACACATAGGGCACCTAGAAATATTAGAGCCAGAACTGTCAATATATATGTAAAGACATATAGGACATTGCCATAGATAATTTTCATTTTTCACCTTAAATCCTGCCTTTTTTCTTGCTTCTGAAAAAATCCACAAGAAAAGGATTAAAAGTCCTAAAAAAAGATATACTGTAATTGCAGAGGTAAGTTCGATTTTTATCATTGAAGTCTAAATTTAAGCGTTACAATTGCCCATACATTTATATCCTGATTTATTGCTGAAAATTTCCATTTTTTTAGTGTTTCTTCTGCGAGAAGATCAAGTTTTCTATACCCGCTTGTTTCAACAGTACTTGCTGAGGTAACAGTGCCATCCTTGTCTACCCATATTTTAACCTTTACATTTGCCTCTATATTTTCTTTTTCTGCCCATAATGGATATTCTGGAAGAACCTTTGAAAGAATTAATCTATTTCCACCTGGACCTGTTATCTCAAAACCTCCGGAATCTATTTTTCCACCCGACTCAGTAAATAAATTGTTGATAGATGAAACCTGTGGATTTTTTTCAGTTGTAAAGGTGTGTATTTCTGGGATAGGGAATTCCCATTGTATATTATGTTGATTTTCAACAGTTAAAAGAGGTGTTTTCGGTAAACCCACTTCAACCATATTTCTTCGATAGCCCTGTTCTGTTATAGGAATACCAATTTTTTGTTCTCCAGAAGTTTTTACAGTTGGCAGTTGTGGATTTGTTCTTATACCCGGACTATTCACAACCTCGGATTTTGATTCTTGATAAAGATAGACCCTTTGATAATAAGGTTTTTTTGTTATTCTGTTTGGAATTACAAATCCAAAAAAAGGCATTATTATGATATGCCCGAGAAGACACCACAAAAAAATCTCTACAAGTGTTTTATTATTTGATTTCATCTGATGATTCCATCACAGGCATTGTTGCTATAGCGATTTTTGATATTCCTGCTGTCCTTACAATATCCATAACCTTTACAATCCTGCCATGCGGAGTTTTTACATCTCCTTTTATAATGACAATAACATTTTTATTGCTGAATATCTTTAATTCGTGTTCTAATTCTTCGAGGGAGACCTGTTTCTCGCCAAGAAAAACAATACCCTCTGCTGAAACATTTATGAAGATTTCCTGTTCTTCTATGTTATCAGTTGAAGCAGCAGTTGGTAGTTGTATTTTTATACCCGGCTGCATAATAAAACTTGAGGTAAGCATAAAATAAATTAATTGTTGAAGCACAACATCAATAAGGGGTGCCATATTAATCTGACCCTTAAAAATTTCATGATGTCGTTTGAATTTCATCTTATATCTTCTTCCTCAGACCTGAGAAAAAAAAGAATATCCATTATTTTTGACGCAGCACGTTCCATATCATAAATAAGTCCATTAACCCGCGCAACAAGATAATTATAACCGAGATACGCAGGTATACTTACAACAAGTCCTCCAACTGTTGTGATAAGCGCCTCCCATATTCCACGGGCAAGGTCTCCAGGGTTTACAAGCCCGGCTTTTGCTTCAATAACCATAAATGCTTTAATCAAACCTGTAACAGTTCCGAGTAATCCGAGTAAAGGTGCAATTGTAGCGATTGTTGCAAGAACCCCAAGATATTTTTCAAGATAAGGAATTATTTGATTTGCTTCGTCTTCGATGGTTTCTTTAATCACATCAGGCGGTCTATCTGATTTTATAAGCGCCTTATAGACAAGTTGTGCCACAGGGCCAGGTGTTGATTCGCACATTTCGATGGCTTCTTTTATTTTTCTCCTTTTCATTTTTTCTTCAATTGCACCAACAAATTTTTCAGCGTCTATTTCTGATTTTCTCAAGGCAATAAGCCGTTCTATAATCACAGCAAGAGTAAGCGCTCCACAGATAATAATGGGTATCATCAGATATCCACCGTGAATTGTAAATTGCCATAGAGTCATTTTCCTCCTTGATTTTATGTGTGTGTTGGTTAAATACTATTTAGATAAATCTTATTATGTTTTCTTAGTTTTCCATTTTTCTCTCCTCAATAGCGAGAGAACGACAGAAGGTACATTTATTTTCAATTCAAAATGAAAAGTCAAAACTTCAAAAGTCAAAACAAACTATCCCTTCATTCTGCACTTTGTATTTTGCAATTTTCCTATTCTTAGTTTCAATCGTGTAAGCCCTCAATTTTCATTCAACTATTGATACAGTCATCTGGGGTATATTTTTTTACCATCTTATACCAAAACCCGCAAGTAGTTCAAATGGCCTACCAGGATATCCTGGCGCTTGGTAGTATTCATTTTCGAATATATTGTTCAGTTTACAGAATATGGTTGTATCCTGATTTATGCTGTAGGAAAGTAAGGCAGAAACAATGGTATACCCATCGATTCTGGTTGTATTGAAATTCTGTTTTCCTGTGTATTCAATCAAAATCTCTGGTTTGAATTTTTCTCCATTGTACCCGAGTTTTATATAACCTGTTTCTTTAGGAAAACCCGAAATACGCTCTTTCCATATCTGGTGGTTAAATCCTCCTTCAATGTACCCGTGTTTTATTTTTTTTGTTATCCCGATTCCGTATGTAGTAATAACATTATCTTCTATCATATCTGGCTCATAGAGATTATCATTATCTATATCTCTCCACTGGTATGATGGTTTCTCGTATGATACCTGTCCCTCTATCCTGATTTGTAAATCTGCAACATTAAAACTTAATATAGAGTACACTGAATAATTTTCTTCTGGTTCAAGGAAAACATTTTTCATATCAAGGTATGAACTTTCCCCTGCCTTTTCCCAAAAAGATGGAAATGAAAAATTACTGAAAATTCCAGATGAAAACTTCAGATTATTTTTTTCTATATCAATATTTGCTGATGGTAATATTCGCGTTTGGTTTCCTATGGTTTTCGCGGCTATACCAAGTTGATAATTTTTATTTTTGTATATACCTGATAATCCGAGTATTTTATTTCCCTCTTCAGCAAAATCATCATAACCAATTTCAGCAGTAATGTTAAATTTCTCATAATGTTTCTGGAAGGCAAATAAGCCCTTTTTTTCTTCGAGATCCTCAAGACAATTATACGCACCGATGATTGTTGTTGTAAAGTCATGCTCTGAAAACGAAATATTAGATGAAAAAATGGTTGTGTGTTTTTCTTTATTTAATGGTTGATATATTGAACCAGGCATTTCTTTTTCACTACCTCTATAGTTAATATCAAAAAAGTTCTGGTTATTAACCTGTTTTTTCAATGAAAAATCAATAATCTTTTTACTGTCATTTGACCTATAAGAATTATCATTCAATAATTTAAGTCGTACCATTGTTTGTGTATCATTGATGTATAAATCAGAATATACCTGTTCAAATTTACCTGCAACAAATGAAAATTCAGCAGAAGGTGTTTTTTTTTCTATTTCTACTGCTTCTTGTTTTGAGGATGGCTTTATCGTTGGTTTTGGTGGTTGAACCTTTTTTATTTCAGGAAAGGTAACCTTTACATCATACTGATAGAAGAGGAGTGGAGTTTTGTATATTGTTCTATCTTTGCCGGTGATAATTGTTTCCGGAATTTCTATGTCCTGGCAGAATCCTTCTATTGAAAGAAGCATAAAAAGAATAATTATTGCATTCAGATATTTCATTTTCCTGATTTAATTTTTGACAATGCTTCTTTTGCATTTTGTGCCCAGATTGTTTGCGGAAATGAGGCAATAATCTTTATATAACAGGTTTGAGCATCTTTGATTTTTGATTTTTTCATATTAATTTCTGCAAGAATATAAAGTGCCTCTGGTGCAAATATATTCCTTTTTTCAATGGTATTCAATATTCGTTCACTTTCATCAAGATTTCCTGAAAGATAAAGAAGTTTTGCCTTGAGAAAATCTACCTCAGGGCTTCTTTTTTGTTCTATTTTCTTCAGGTATTTTTCGGCTTCTTTAATCTCTCCCTTGTTAATGATTTCATTGAGGAATAAAAGTCCTTCTGTAATAACAAATGAATCATCAGGATAATTTTCCCATATTTTTAAGAATATTTTCTTCATTTCTGGATTATTGTTCTTCTTATAGAAATTGTACATTTCCTTCAGTACTTCGATAGGCATTGGATAATCAGGATTTCCATTTAGAAGTTTTTGCCATATATCAGTGGATTTATCGGGTTGGTCATTATTATAATAAGCACAACCAAGGATATACATTACATCAGGTTCATTCTTAATTTTCAGATAATCAGAGAAGATTTCTATTGCTTCTTCATATTGCTTCTGGTTAAAGTAGATATATCCTATCTGTAATCTTGCGCTGGATATAATCTCATTGTTTTTTGAGGATTCTATAATTTTTTCATACCACTGAATTGCCTCTTGTTTTTTATCTTCAAGTTCAGAAATTTTTCCGAGTTCCCAGAGGGATCGAATCAGTATATCTTCATCTTTTGTATTTTTTACAAGTTCATTAAGAATTTTTTTTGCTTCCTTATATTTCAACATCCTTTTATTAACCAATGAAATCTGGAATTTTGCCCACTCTGCCTGAATGGTTTTAGGGAATACTGATATAACCTTTGTGTAATAATTCTGACTCTCTTTATAATTTTTAAGGTTAAAAAAACAATCTCCAATTTTTAGTAATATGTCTGGTTCAATTTTTTGATTCTTAAAATAAGGAAGAATGTTTGTAAGTTTTTTCGCACACCCTTCGAAATCATTTTCTTCATATAGTACAAGGCCCTGATAGTAAGATATCTCGTGTTTTATCTCTGTATCTGATAAAACCTGTTCCATTTCATCAAGTGTTTTCTTTGCTTTTTCAATGTCTTTTGTTTTCAAAAATTTCTGGACTTCATTAAGAAGCAGATTTCCAAGGTTTTTATTTATCTCAGGGTCCTGTCCGAATATGTTTATTCCATCTATGTATGTTTTCCATGCATCATAAGGCATATTCAGAAACATCTTGAGGTTTATGGCATATTTCCATACATCTTTTTTATAGGTTGATTCTGGAAACTTTTTTGAAAATTCCTCAAATTTTGAAAGAGATTCTTCAAATCTCTCAAGTTTCAAGAGGTTAATAGCATAAAGAAATAGGGCATAATCGTTTTTTTGAGATTGTGGATCCTGAAAATATTTATTTAAAAAATCGATGGAAATTTCATATAAACCTTCGTTGAATGCAACAATGGCACAGGTAAATGTATTATTGTCTTCAATATTCTGTGGGCAGACCAGTGCAGGTATAAAAAAAATAAAAATCAGAAAAACAAAACCTTTTTTTCTCACTGATTTAGGGGAAAGGGGGGTGCGTTTGCACCCCCCCTGGGTGATTTTGGCTTATACTTTTACCACGTTTGTGGCCTGGAGCCCTTTCTTACCCTGGACTACTTCAAACTCAACGGTGGCGCCTTCTTCAAGCGTCTTATATCCATCTCCCATGATTGCTGTGTAGTGGACAAAGACATCCTCACCGTTTTCTCGTTCAACAAAGCCATATCCTTTGGCATTATTGAACCACTTCACCTTCCCTTTCTCCTTCGCCATGCTTTCCTCCTTTTATCCTCGCAAATCCTTTATAGCCGATGTGTCGGCTGTGCGAGGATTATATTTTGAATTAGAATGATTTAAAAAATATGAATACACCTGTCACCTTATTTGGTTGAACTCGAAGATTTGCCGTCGGGATGGAAATCCAAACTCATTGTGCAGCCAGCCAATCCAAAAACAAAAACTATAGAAATCAAAATTAATAACCTTTTCATTCATCCTCCAAACACATACATATTAACACTAAAAAAAAATATGTCAAGTCAAAAGAAACTATTTTGTTTTTCAATCAACCAACCCTGTTGATTGAGTATTTTATCCCTTAAGGGGCACATACTTATCTGGTTCTTTTTCAAATTTTGCTTTACATTTTGGGGAACAGAAATAATAAACCTTTCCGTCCTTCTCAACTGAATTTTTTGTTTCATTTTTTAGCCACACCCTGCATACAACATCCTTAATTCTTTTTTCCATATATTTCTCCGTTTCTATATATTTTATTGTTTTTTTTCTGTAGGTCAAGTAAATCTATCTGTGATATTGCTTCGATAAGTTTTATAAGAGTGGGGATTTCTATTTGATGAGTTCTTAATTCTTGCTTTATACCTGTATCTCGCAAGATAGATTCAGCAGTTTCCCTGCTCATATGAAATGAATTTCTAAGAACATTAAGAACTGTTTTTCTTTTTTGAACAAAAAGTTTTGGTACAGTTCTCCAGAAATCCTCCTGGTTTTTTATCTCTATAGATGGTTTGTCGAGCATTGATATTTTCATTACAACAGAGGTAATTTCTGGTTCAGGGTAGAAAGCAGAGCCCTTAATTTTATAGCAGATTGAACATTTCGTTAACAATGAAAAGAGAAATGCCATAATACCAAAATTTTTATCCCCGGTTTTTGCTATAATTCTTGTTGCTACTTCTTCTGGTACCATGACAAGCGCAGTATTCCAGTATTGCCTTATATCAAAGAGCTTAAACAATATCGGCGATACAGCATAATAAGGAAGATTTCCTACAATCTTAACTCTTTTTTTTATTTGCTTGAAAAAAGAGCCGTCCACATCAAGGAAATCCTTTTTTATAATCTTAATTTCCGGATAATTTGCAACCTCCTTTTGTAAAATATCCGCAAGTTTTTCATCTTTTTCAAAGGCATAAACAATCCCTGCTTTTTCGCCGAGAATTCCTGTTAGTGCTCCTGTTCCAGAACCAATCTCAACAATAGTATCATCTTTGTTTATTTCAATAAAAGACAGAATCTTATTTCGGATGTTTTTATCTATTAAAAAGCTCTGTCCCAGATTTTTTCTCGGATTAATATTGTTTCGGCGTAGAAGCGTTTGTAGTTTATTAAGAGTTAAAAATGTGTCCATATCCCCTATTTTCTTGCCATTTCCACGGCTGTTTTTATTGCTTCTGCCATTGATGATGGGTCTGCCTTATTTTTCCACGCGATATCAAAAGCAGTGCCATGTCCAGGGCTTGTTCTTATCCATCCAGAAGGATTAACGGTTATATTTATAAGTTTTTCAAAGAACATTGTCTTGAGTATAATAAGCGCCTGGTCATGATATAAAGAAACAATCAAATCAAACAGGTTATGAGACAATGAACTTTTGAAAATTGAATCAGCAGGGTATGGTCCTGAAACACAAAAATTATGGTTGTGAAGTTTTTCTATAGCAGGTTTTATAATGTCAATCTCTTCTGTCCCGATATTTCCAGATTCACCAGCATGTGGATTAAGTCCACAGAATCCTATTCTTACATTTGTTATTCCAGTAAATTTTTTCATAAATTCGGCTGTTAGTTTTGTTGATGAAAATAAATAGTTAACTGTAATATATTCCCATATTTTTTTCATTGGAATATGCGTTGTTATAAGAAGTACGCGCAGTGATTCAGCGCACATAAGCATACAGGTTTCTTCACCAGATAAATCCGATAGGGCATCAGTGTGTCCTTTGTAGGGGATTTTTGCGAGGGCCCATGCAGTTTTTGAAATTGGGCCTGTTACAAGACAATCGCCAGAATTGTTTCTTAACATATCCCATGCAATTCTAAGATATTCGAATGATGCTTTTCCTGAAATTTTATTATCTTTGCAAACCTGGAAATTATCGGTTTTAATAATTCCTGCGTCAACAAAGGAGATACTGTCTTTTTGTGCTTTTTCACCCCATCTTGAAAGATTCTCTCTGATGTTAAATTCTTGTTTTGCCTTTTTTATGACAGTTTCATCTCCAATTAGTATCGGGACAAAATCAGTATTTTCATTTATAAGTTTATGTATTGCTTTTAGGGCTACTTCAGGTCCAATACCAGAAGGGTCTCCAATTGTTATAAGAGCGCGAGTCATTGGTTTACTTATGAAAAAGCTGTTCTTCAATGCTTTTATCAAAAATTTTTACAGGAATGGTTTTTCTTAATTCATCAACATAATCTGAGAGTAATGCATTGTATTTTTCATCAAATATTTCTTTTCTTGCTCTCATGTATTTTTCTTCAGGAGAGTTATCCCTTTCAGCAACCAGAATATAGAGAATAATCTTTTCAGATGTCCTGATAATAACTGGTTTTCCTTTTCCCGCATCCTTCAGTTTTTGCATTATGAAAGGGTCTATACGACTGCTGTCAATCCAACCAGTTGAAACCATCTCACTGACTGCCTGATTTTGATTTTCTCTTAAATTTGAAATAAAACTTTCCACCTCAGAAATATCATTGAACGACTTGCTTAATAGAACTACCTCTTTTTCCTCAGACATCTTTGATATTTTTTTTGAGATTTCAATCAGAGAGATTGAAATCTTGCTTGATATTTTCTGGGAAATAAGTTTATCTGCTCTTATCTGGTCTGCAATTATTTCCCTGTATTGATCAATGGAAACTCCATTTTCTGCTAAGAACTCAAAAAATTTTTCCCTCGAGGCATAACCGTTTATGATAAGATTTAGCCGATTATCAACCTCTTCCCTTGATACTGGAATGTTTTCTTTTTTCGCCTGAATCGCAAAAAGATTTTCAGCGATAATGCCAAAAAGCGCAGATTCATAGGAAACATTGCGTACAGATGCTCTTTCTTTCACGTCATTATCCCAGATAATTCTTGTTCCTACTGTTGCAACACATCTATCCTCAATTCCATAGAGGGTTGATGTAAACAGTGATGTAAACAGTATTGTAAGTATCAGGATAAAAAGTTTTCTCATTACAATTGCTTAAGTTTATCATTAAATCTTATAATCTTTGATTCATTTTTAAGCTGATTTAGATATGTATTGAGAAGTTGGCTTCTTTTCTGGGTTATTAAAATCTGTCTGATGGTCGGGGTCGCTTCTTCGACGGTCTGTAAATGAGATGGTTGTATCTCGCCAACCTTAAGTATGTGATAGCCCTGTTCTGTTTTTACTGTTTTTCCGAGAACCTGGTTTGGTTTCATAGAGAAAAGGGTTTCTTCTATTTCTGGGGTAAGTTGTCCTCTTGCTATCATGCCAAGGTCTCCTCCTTTTTCTCTTGAACTGCTTATTGATTCTCGCTTTGCAATTTCAGAAAAATCTTCTCCTTCACTTAATCTTTTTAAGACATCTTCTGCAGCTTCCTGCGTGGGCACAACAATTTCATATAGATGTATCTTTTCCGGTACAAGAAAATCCTTGAGATTATTATTGTAATATGTTTTAATTTCATCCTGCGAAATATCCGCTTTACTTAAAACCTGGTCTGTAAGGAATTCCTTTATCAACAGGTCATTTTTATAATTTTCGAGTTCTTGTTTTATTTTTTTACTATATTTTCGCTCATATTTCTTTGCTTTCTGTGTAAGCAATTTTTCCCCTATGTAATCCTCGAGCGCCTGTTGTGGGACTTGTCTTACATATTCCTGATAAAATTCAGGATATGTTGAAATCTTGTTTTTTAACTCAGAAAGAGTAATAATCTCTCCGTTAACGATTGCAATTGCATTTTTCTTCAGAATTTGTCTCCAGCCAAAGTATGCTGCTATCACAACAACAATAACTGAAGCAACAGTAATGATAATTCTTTTTCTTTTTTTTCTATCTGAGAAACATCTTTTTATTCCAGTGGTAAATCCTTTATAGCAATTTTTTAAGTTCTCTTTTATTTTCACAGTTGTCTCCTTTCAAGAATTTTATTCTTCAATCGGTCGTAGATAATACGAAAATTACTTTCTGACTTAATTTCATTATTTGTTATTATACCATTGTTATCGTAATCAATCACTTTTTGAGATTTTACATAGATTGTAAAAACATTTCCCCTGACTGTTATAAGATTTATGATAGAGGATATTACAAGTTCTTTTTCATCTTCTGTATCAATCCAGGTATTATTATTATCATCCAGTAAATTACTTCCATATTTTGTAATTTCTTTATTCAATAAACTATTTGGCGTGCCAACGATATCAGATATATTCTTAAAAGGTCTTGAAGAAATTATTTGACGGGCAATGTCAGTATCTACAAGTGGAAGACACTGGAGAACCTGGGATGTTGCTGTGTTAATATTGATTCTTCCATCAACTGGTTTTTTTACATCTTCAACAACCGTAAAAACATCGAGAATATCCTTATCGTATGATTTCCAGATATTCAGTGTTTGCCATTGTTTTCCTTTATGGATAAATGAAAGTTCAGCAGGCGAAGAATATGGGTGATTTTTTACCCTGAATGATGATTGCCAATAGGTATATTGGTTTAATAATGTGAATTCTCCTCCTGTTGAAGGAATAAAACAACTGTTCATAAATCCAGGTGTTTGATGGAAGGTAAACCAGTCAGATGCCCGGCTCATCCTCGGGTCGTTTTTCTGTCTGCTTGTCTTGCCAGGGCTATCACTTCCATAATCTGTTTTTTCAATAATATGGCCGTCTGCATCAATCAATGAAATATTACCATTGAGGGATATATTTATTCCAAATATATTTTTGATAATCTGGAAGACCGCTGAAAGTTCTTTACATCCAGTAAAATTCATAAAGAGTATTGGTTCAAACTGTTTTGCGCATGCAGGCTGACTTATTGGTATCAGGATTGGAATAACAACAGGACCTGCTGATGTTTGCAGTATGATAATTTTCCATTTTATTGAATCTCCTATAACATAGTATGAATGTGGCGGCATTACTGTCCTATCAGGGATTTTTATTGTTGCCGGTAAAAGCGCATTCCAGAAATTTTTTGTCCATGAGGATGCATCTTCTGGTTTTTCTCCATTTTTTATTCCATCCATTGTATCCTGAGAGTTTTTATTGACGTCAGATATATTAAGTGAGGGAAACAGTATCATTCCACCTTTTACTGTCCATCCACTGATGTCTAATGCTTCATCATATGGATTAAAAAGTTCTATAAAATTTGGTCCTTTTTCCTCTATGACCAATGCTGGAATGCCAAACATTAATGTGGTTGTAATACTTATTTCAGGGATAGGCTCTATTTCATTGAGATAAGGTGTTTTATCAATTCCTATAAATTGATTGCCATACTGGTCTACAACAATAGTCGGGATATTGTCTTTATCCCTGTAATCGACTATATTCACAGAGATTTGAGACGCAACATCGTGCTTATATCCGAGATCTTCTAGAATAGATGCAATCTGTGATATAGAAGCATTGTTGATATTTGTCCGAAGGTAATTTTCAGAATCAATATTAAGGTCATAACTATGGCAGGTAATAAGGTTTTTGATTTTTTTGAAGATCTGTTCTGTTATACCCCCTACCATTTTTATATCTTCAATCACAAAAAAAGGTCTATCATCTCCGTATGGTTTTAAATGCCTAAATTCATCTTCTTCATCCATTCCTTCATCAGATTCATCAATAATGCCATCTCCATCATTATCTATGCCATCAGAGGCAAGTATTCCGTTATCATTATCATCGTCTATGTTTCTTACTCCAGGACTTCCATCCTGACCATGTCTGAATTCAACAAAACTACTTGCAATACTGTCGCACATCCCAGGGAAAAATCCAACCTCAAATGTTGACCAGCCCTCATTAAAGCTATATTTATTGTTTTTTGCCTTATTACCCACACAGTTTATGTTTATACATCCATTGTTATCAACTACAAAAACTGCATATCTTGATACAATTTTTTTGCGCAAGTTTTTTACATCTATGAACCTGCTTTCATTTGTTCCATCAGTATCAATATCAGCATCATTTCCTGAGAATTCCTGATACCATTTTTCATCATACCCATCATAATTGTTTTTGTCGTGTTTAAGTTCCCATATTGCATTTTCTATACCTATTTTTGCAGTATGAATAGAATGGGTTCTTGAAAACAATAAAAATGATGATTTCCCCCAGTTTGTGAATATAACAAGTGTACCTGCAGTAATTACAAAAAGAATAAGAATTATGCCAATTGCAAAGATAAGGGCGTTTCCTTTATTGGCCAAGCCAGATTTCTTCACTAAATCCTTTCTCAAGCATTTTCCCTTCAATGTTGCCTCCATATATCACAAAGAAAACCTTTATTTTTGATGGGATTTCTGCACAATCAACCTGATTTTTTGTATTCCAGAATTTTTGCCATGTTTTTCCATCCCAGTATGAAAATGAAAGTTTTTTTACATTTCCAATAAGCAACTGGCTGCCTGTAAAACCAGGTTCAAATGAATATGTATTTGTTTTTTCATCAATCCTCTCAAACGACATTTTAATTTCATTGCCATCATAATAAATACCATATTTCCCGATATCAGAGCCATTTCCACTTGAATATGGTGCCACGAATTTGATAGAGGTCTCGGTTCCCACAAAGTCAATCCTGAAAGGTCCTGGGATATCACGGATGATGGCTTCTTTTAGTTTATTTCTTAAAAACAGTGTGAAATCTGTTGCCTGTTGATTGATGGTTTTCTCTGCTGATTGCCGCGCAATTCGCAGTGTTGAGGTCGAAAAAATCATAAGGCCTGATATAAATACAATAGTTATAATAACAATTGCGACAAGAATCTCAACAATGGAAATACCCTTATCTTTGAGAAAGCGCAGACACAAATTCTTCTGAGTAAGGTTTACCCTCAATAGTTTTTGTAATCTTGATATGAACCTCATAAAGACCATCCTTTATTTTCTCAAATTTTACATGATAAAAAAGATTCTGAAATCCATTCATTTTGCCATGAATTTCATCAGGAACATCTGTACCAATTACTCCAAATTGTTCCTGAATTTCGTCAAAAAGGATATCAGAGGCAAGAGAAAAATCCTGAAAATTAGACGCCCTTCTGTACATTCTTTCTGTTTGTTGTAAAACACCAACCACACAGGATATACCCATAATAATAATAATCGTTGCTACAAGAGCAGATATTAGAGAAATTCCTTTTTTGTATAGCATAATGTGATATTTTACATCAAAGGTGCACTATTAGCCCATTGCGAAGTAGAGAATTAAAATACTAACTACTTTTTATACTTCTCTAATGTAGTGAAGGACTTCAATCCCGTGCTTTTTTAAAAACATAAATACACCGCACCTGAAGGTGCTCACTACATCTTCTTTCCTTTCTTTGTAAAGAGGGGCAGGGAGATTTTTCATTCAAGCGCACTATTGATTATTTTTTATTGCTGTTTTTCCTGTAAGATTATACAAAATGATTTTTTTTGTTTTCTTTGTTGATGTGTCTTCAATTATAATGTAACCTGCTTGTTTTGCTGTGCCCTCGGGCAAAAATTCAACTGGTGAAAAACCATCTGTTTTTTCTTTGATAACAATAAACCTTGGAAGTTTATATGGCTTATCAACAAGATTGGCATTTTTGTATATTCCACAGGTGTCATTATTGAAAATAACCTGAATTGTTATATTTTCTGCCATTGCCTGGGACCTTGCTCTGTTTAAAATTTCGCAGATATTCTTACAGGCAATGTCAAGGTTTGTCTGGCTAATTGCTTTATGGGGGTAGAATACAGAAAATAGCGTGAACATACTGATAATAACTATGACAACAAGAATCTCAATAAGGGTAATACCTTTTATATTATTCCTACCAGTTCCCAATATCATCTTTTGTATTGAATTTTCTATCAGGCCCAGCGGATATTATAATGAACGGTATATTCTCTTTTTCTATTTGTGGATATTTGTATTTTATTGGATTTCCCCATGTATCAATGATGTTTTTGTTTTCATCCATATCCTTTTCCTTAAACCTCATATATGGTCCTTTCCAATTTTCATCATCCATTGGTCCCATAAGAGCATCAATAAGAATCAAATTAGATCCTGTGCTTTCTGGATAGTTTCCCATATCTGTTTGATACATAAAAAGCGCTGCCTCAATGGATGATATTATCCCCTTTGTTTTTATGATAGCGGCTCTATTTCTTGCTTTTTGAATTGATGGAAGAGAAATCGCGGCAAGCATTGATATAATTACAATAACCACAAGAATTTCAACAAGAGTAAACCCTGATTTTTTCATTTTTTATTAAAAAGTAATCTTATTTTTTGGTCTTACCATTGTTGTTGCAGTGATAGGGGGCCTTGTTCTTAGAGAAGGATCAGTGGCTTTTCCTGTAAGTATTATTTTTACTGCGATAGGTGTTTCAACAGTAAGGTCGTCAATTTTCTTAAATCTTGTGGTACTGTCTGGTCTGTAATATGTAAAACTACTTCCTGAAGCAAGAACTATAGATTTATTTATGTCAATCAGTTTCCATTCTTCAGAAGTTCTGGAAGGAAAGTCGGAAGAGTTTGTTTTTGCCTGCCATAGGGATGTATCAGTATTTGTGGTTGGAAGAGAAGATGGATGTCCAGAGTACATTCCAGGAGAGATAAGATAAAAAACATACTCTCCTTTTGTATTATCATAAAATCCAAGTTCATAGGGTGGATCTCCTACACTTCTTACTATGTCATATGCATACTGAAGGCCAATTGTATCTCTTGAGCCAAAGTTTATCTCGGTAATCATTGAGTTTAAGATATTTTGAACATTACTCTGATATGTGATGAGCTTGCGTATTCTTGCTGCACGGGCATATAAAAAAGCAGAAAGCCCAACAATAATCACCATAAGTGCAAGGGATACAAGAACCTCAATCATTGTAAATCCTGTTTTTCTATTTTTTTTCATTAGTAAATCCCATTTCTCGTAATAAAAATAGGTTGCTTAATCAATACATAGTTATCTTTTGCTCTTCTTACCTCAATCCTTATCTTTCTTAAAGCCACCCTGTCTGTATCATTATTAGTAAGGTCATCATTACCATTTGCACTATACCAGACACATCCACTATAAACCTTAAAATTCGGGTCAGGGCTTTTAACCTGGTAGGAAGTTGTTAAAGGTTCGGTTTCGGATATTTTTTTTGGATAATCTGTTTGTCTATCAAAATATACTGGAGGAAAATCAATAAGGTCCAGTGATTCAGCATAATATTGAGCAACAGCCGCTGCAAGCAATATCTCATTTGATTTTTGTATAATATTCAGGTTCCCTGCGATAATCAAGATTCCTGTGCCAACAGCAACAGTAAGAAGAAACATCGCAACAACAAGTTCAAGTATTGAAAACCCTTTTTTGTAAGTATTCACTGAATCCCTTGTTTATACTCTTTATTTTTCAATAAATTACATTAATCTTACCAGAGAAATCTCCAGTTAAATGGAAGATATATTCTTCTTCCTCCTGTGAATCCCTTATATATTTCTGTTGATCCTGACTTAAAATAATCTCCATTATATATTAAACTTCCAGCATTCAATGTTATTGTTCCATTTGCAACAAGACATCCCTCAATAGATGTGCTTGCATTGTTCAGGGTTATATCTCCACCTGTATCTCCATCTGTATTTCCATAAGAAAACAAGAGTCCATGTATTTTTGCATAGTTTGAGGCACTGCCAACAACAATAATAGCAGAAGGATCTATAATAGAATATTTTGTGGAATAAACAACAAATGTTGCCTTATTCCCGAGATTTAATATAGGGTTTGCTATAAAATCAACATTTCCAGATGTTCCAATGTTTACTTCTATCTTTTTTTCTGAAGCACAGAGAAATGCATATGTTTGATTATTACCAAGGATAATATTTGGCGTTGAGTTAAGTGTAAATGTTGCATTTTCTCCTGAATAAATAATTATAGCAGCATTCATACTGCTGGTTCTTGCATCAATTGTAAGGTTTGTAGCGTTTGTTCCTATTGTTAATGAACAGTTTGTTACGAGCGCTCCATTGATGGTTATATTTTGATTATCAATTAAAATTGGTACTGGTGGAGAACAGTCATAGTCGTAAATTATAAGATCTGAGCCTCTAAATGTTGTATCTTGGTCTATTACAAATGTACCAATGCCATCAATGCCATCAACATCTGCCTCAAAAATAGCATCTTCCTCGAGGGTTATATCACCCTTGAATGTAATACTTCCATCCGCAAGAACAGGATTAACAACTTTTGCCCCAATGAAGCATGCTCCCCCACTAAGGACCGGAGGTGTATCGCTTTTTTTTACATATATTTTTCTATTTCCAAGATTAGAGGGATTATAACCATGGTTAATGTCAAAAATAAAGGTATCTGTGGTTGTATCTGATTCATATCTTACGCCTGTTGGCAGAGTGTTTGTATCCCACGTGGTTCCATCTGTAGTATATCCTGGATGTCCGTTTATTGCCTTAAACTCAATCCAGTCAGGAGAAATTTCAGTATCAGAAGGTATATCTTCAAAGTGCAATACTGGAATAGATGGTAAAGGAAGAGAAATATTTGTTTCTGTCCATGTTGCTTCTGTCCATGTTGATGGCCACGGGGTTGGCTTTGTTGAATCGGCAGAAATAATATTTCCTTTAACAGTTGTTCCTGTTCCTGAAATATTACTTGCATATATCACGTGTTTGTTAAATGCTTCTGGAATTCCTTTCGTATCCCAGTTTGTATTATCAGCGAGGGGTTTTTTCAGGTTTGTTATTTTATCACTCAATGTTCTGATATTTACAGAGGTTTTTGCTGTTCTTCCTCTGAATTTTCCTGTTGAGATAATAGTATCAGGACATACCCCATCATTGATAAAAAGTTTTACCTCAACACCATCACTAACAGAAGCAAGCGAAATACCAAGGTCTGTTGCTTTTATTTTATAAGGGCCGTTTTTATCATCCGCAGAACGTAGGCATTCTCCATCTCCTCTAAAACCATAATAATGATCAGAGTCATGATACCTATAGTTGAGTTTATAAAGAGCATCTGCGATACCTATTTGTGCAAGATTAAATGCAATGTTTCTATCTCTGAAATATGCTGATCTCCTGTATGCAGTTGTTGATGTAAGAACTACGGATAGTATGATTGCTGAGAAAAGGAGAATCAGGACTATTACAATTATAAGTGCAACTCCTTTTTTTTTCTTCATAATTTCTATCTAATTACCTGAAAGAATAAAGAAGATCGTCTGAGTTTGAAGGTATATCTGTGCTTCCTGCATCTGTCTGGATTTTTCCATCAGGACCAGCAGAATATATTATCATTATTTTATCAGTAGAATTATATGCCACAAGATATGGATGCCCCCATGGGTCAAGAGGTGTGCCATACATTGGAGTAGGAGGGTCAGGTAATGACCATCCTGAGGCGCCATCTATTGCTGGTAAACTTCCTTTTTCTGCACTGAAAACAGTGCCTGGTTGAAAAACATGATATGGCCCATCCCATGGATGGTCAAATGTTATTTCACTTTCGTAATCTGTGTCATCCTCCCCACTGTCTTTATTATAATAAACATATGTCTGTCCAGTATAATTACTGGGTAGTTCGCCGTCACTTAAATCACACAATCTCACATAATAACCAATATCATTTTTTGCCATTACTACACTACTTGCAAGCGCTGCCATTTCATTCTTTGCT
>MWDQ01000079.1 GCA_002070645.1 candidate division TA06 bacterium ADurb.Bin131 | reverse complement strand
GAATGATGGAACAATAGACATATCAGATGTAATACTATGTTTAAGGCAGGCGATAGGACTTGACCAGCAAACTCTGGATTCAGCAGATATGAATGAAGATGGAGAAATAGACATAACAGATGTTATCCTGATATTAAGGAAGGCAATAGGACTTGATTAAGGGGACATCTTAAATATGGTGAACGACTTCATGTGTGTTTTTTTATCAATGACCCCTTTGAAAAAGGTTCTTTCTTATTGTTTCTCTTTTTATAAAGGGGGCGAGAGGGATTTAGAGAGGAGGGATATAAAAACTCTTGAAACTATTGAAAAATAAACAAAAACACTACTAAAAATTTAACCAGGTTTGACGCTACCATAACATATAAAAGGAGGTTATATGGATGCAATTGAGGCAATAAAGAAAAGACGAACAATAAGAAGATTTTTGCAAGACCCAATCCCTTTTAATGATTTGAAGGATCTTATTGATGCAGCGAGATTAGCACCAAGTGGTGGAAATCTTCAGCCATGTGAGTTTATGGTTATAGATGATGCCAATCTTCTCGAGGGAGTTTTTTCAACCCTCGCCTGGGCTGCTTATCTTGGTCAAGAGGGAAAACCAAAGGAAGGTGAAAAACCAGTTGCATACATTGTTGTCCTTATTAATAAAGAAAAACAAACATCGACTCCGTATGCTGATGTCAGCGCAGCAATTGAAAATATTCTTCTTTCTGCTTTTGCCAAAGGCATAGGTACTTGCTGGATTGGTTCTGTACAGAAAGAAAAACTCACACAATTTCTTAATATACCAGAGAATTACTCAATACAGTATGTTGTTGCTCTTGGGTATCCAGCAGAAAAAGCAGTTGTTGAAGAAGAACATGGTAGTTTGAAATACTGGCGAGATGAAAAAGGTGTTCATCATGTTCCAAAACGCAGGATTGATGATATTCTACATCATAATAAAATCAGAAATTTTTAGTACACTCTCACCAGTTTTTATTGTTGTCTGCCCAGAACATTGGTTCGAGTATATAGGTATTCCCAATAATCCTTTTAACTGAATAATTTTCCTTTATAGATTCGAGCATGTTCTTTGTAAATTTCTCACCTGAACCTTCATAATTTTCTGTGCTCATAAGGATAAGATTGAATTGTTTTTCTTTTATCATTTCAACAATATAGGTATCATTCCATCTACCATATTTAGCAAGTTGTGAAAACTGGTATGGTTCAATAATAACCTCTTTTTTCGCAGAAATAAGCCATCCAATATCTTCTGATAGAACAGGGTCAAAAACAGACATTAATTCCCCGATTATCATATCTCCTGCTTCTTTTAATGTATTTGTTGGTTCAGAGCTAATAGTCGCAGGTAATTCCTGGCCGTATGTTTTTGTAAATACAGGTGCTGGTTTGAATGGAAGAAAAAGGAAAATCTGTGCAATACAGGCAATCAGCACAATTTTCTTCATAGAGGTATTAACTGTTGCAAAGATTATTCCTGATGATATTGCTGAAAGCGCAATAACTTCAAGAAAATAATTTGCTTCAGACCCAATCTTTGCTGAAAACAAAAGTGTAATGGGCGAAAATATACAATACCAGTAAACTGGATCATTTTTATCCTTCATTAAACCAATAAATACGCATAATGCACAAAATAAAAATGTGTGTCTTATACCAATATTAGCAAAAACATTCATGAAATGGGAAAAACTCAATGGTAATCTATTGAGTATAATGAGATGATTAAAAATATCCAATCTGTATCTATAAAATAGAACTGAGAAAGCAATGATAAGACATCCTGCAGATGTTGCAAGGAAATACTTTTTTTTATTGTCTCTGCTAAAACCATTGGAAACAAGAATACTTATAAAAGGAAGAATAAAAACTGGCTTTACAAGGATTGAACAGGCACACATAATCCCTGAAAAAATCATCCCTGAGGTACCTTTCTTTAATGCAAGATATATCCCTGCAAGTCCAAAACATAAAGCCATCATATCAACAATTTCCAGACATCCATAATTAATTACAACCGGCGAGCAAAAAAATAACGCAGATGCAAGAAGACCTGCAATTTTTTTACTTTTTAAGCAGCTAATCTTAAATATGAAAAAACAGGATAAAAGCATACTCAAAAAACTTAAAATTCTTCCAGCAAGAAATATATAGGCATCCGGCATAATTCTTTGAAAAAACCCTGTAATCATATAGTAAAGTGGAGTATAAGGATTATGCAGGTATGGAGGGGTTTGTTGAATTTTTGGATAAAGGGACTGGCCATTGATAAAATTATTTACCCATAGTTGCACAACACCCTCTCTATATTCAAGGGGATATGGAAATTTCAAACAAAGAACCTGATGAACTAAACCATAAAAAATAATAAATGCAAAAAGCACCACCACAATTACCTGTATTCCCTTATCGTATGTTTTCATCTTCGCCTTTTGAGTAATACAACAAGATTATCAACAAACTCTTCTGTTTCAAGGGTATGAATACCTACATCAAGAAACTCACTGACATTTTTTTCAATATGTCTTCCATCAAGAAGTAGATTCCCTCCTGTCCAAGAGATTGTATAATATCCGGAAACATATATTTCAAACTCTTTTTTCCCATTAATAAACTCTGTTCTATCAATCCTCAATCCAGGCATATAAATATCAGAATTATCAACAGCACAATAATGTTGCTGGATAAAATTTTGAATCTGCGCAGGCATTTGTTTTACTCTGTAATCATAGATTATAACCGGGAAATTAGCCCTTTTTATTGCTTCAATTATATGATTGCTGTATTTTTCTTCATCGAGCATCTGGAGAAGTTCATGATGCATAAACCCATAATAGCCAGTGTGCATTCTATAGAACAAAAGACATCTTCCATCAAAAAACTGTGTCTGAGGAGAAATACCATCCACCTTCGCCATAGTCAAAAGGTCAGACCTGTTTGTTTGATGTATTTCACCATAAATTTTTATAGAAGCATTACTTATTGCGCAAAAAACCATTATAATGCACACAATCATCTTTAATTTTTGATTTTTTATTAAAATAGACATACTTTTCAAAAATGTTCCTGACGATATTGTAAGAATGATAAACAATGGTAGATATGTTTGTCTATATGGGACAGGAACTACAATAATTCCGAGGAAGCATCCTACTATCAGAGATAAAATGGCTATTGCTTTTTTCCTGTTTCCTGGTTCAAAAAATTCAGTCAAGATTCCTGCAATTCCACAGGCAATCAAAAATCCTGCTGTTATAAACGCCTCATAAAGATAACCTGCTGGTGAAAATCTATATCTCCATTTAAGGTTCATAACAACTGTAGAATTAATAAATTCAGGTAGTATCCCCCTGAGCAGCAAATAAAGGAAAAGCAGCAAGATACTTATAATGAAGCCCTCAAAAAAGAATAAGGATGTTTTTTTACCTTTAAGAATAAACCAGGCAGCAAAAATACCGAGAAATGCGAAAAAATATTTCTGAGAAAAACAAACCATAAGTCCGCTGAGAATACCTGAGAAAATCGCATTTTTATAATCATCTCGTCCTGAAAGAGTGTTTATTACAGCACCTGCATAAAGTAGAACAGCAATAGGCTCGGGTCTTGCCTCGATCATCTTGAATAGATACATTGGTACAAATCCGAGTAAAACACAGCACAAAAGACCGATTGATTTGTTCTGGGTTTTTTCGAGGTATCTGTATAAAATAAAAAATACTCCTGCGCTGGCTAATATACTTATAATCCTGAACAAAAATATTGATGCTGGTTTTGCACCAAAGATAAACAATGGAGAAAAAAGCACATGGTATAAAGGCAGGTGATGTTCAAAAAAATCCTTATATGGAATAAGTCCCTTCCATATCAGAAATGCATTGTGGCAGTGTTGAAATTCATCATCATCAAAACAATGGAAAAAACCAAAATATAGCCAGGTTAGTATAATAACAAACCAGATAATTATCTCTAAACAAAATAATTTTTTTTTCACTTTTTGAAATCAATGTTGATTTCTGTTGCCTTACCCGAATTTATACTTACATCATAAGACACTGGTTTATAGTCATCTGCTACAAATTTAAGATTGTAATCTCCTTGTTCAAACGGAAGGATAAGACCAACATATTCATATACAGGTATCTGAATATCCTGGTAAATCATTTTAATGTTTTTGAATTTTTTCCCGCTGACATTAACCTTTAAAACCCCTGGCAATGATGGTTCCTTTACATCAAAAAAACCACTGTTTGTATATAGCCAGTTGCCTTTTGAATCAAACAGTTGAACCCATAAACTATAAAGACCAGGACTATCTGTCCGGGAAAACTTAATCCTTCCTATTTCTGCCTGTCTATCACCAGAAACATTAAAATTGAAACTTCCATAATCAATCTTTTTCTGGTCTTTAATAATACACCATTTTGCAACAAGGTTCTGATATCTTTTTTCATCTGGGTTAAAATACCTTAACGAGGCATTATACTCGTCATTTAATTTTATAAGAGTATCATTCTCGCAGACATACAGGCGTATACCCCCGTTATATAGATTACAGATGGTATACCCGAGGATCTTTGGCTTTCTATATTCATCGAGAATCCCATGTGGAAGAAGATTACCATTTGCTGCATGAAAATCAGAAAGTGTCCATACACTTATTCCACAAACCTGATTTGATTGTGTAGCGCAATACTGAACGCCAAATCTTACAACCTTATCCTGATAGGTTTCTGAACCCCTTGATTGATCTCCATAACCGCCAGAATATTTACCGCTGTTTGCAAGTGCGCCGATTTCTGCAACCCAGATAGGCTTGTTTTCTGATGCCCTTAAAACAGTAGATAATCCATCCCTCAGGGCATAAACACTCTGTGAATGATACCATCCATAGTGAAAGTTTCTTGCAACAATATCAGCGATTTTATTTGATTCAAGATCTGATGTCGCTGCACAAACAATTGTAATAAATCTTGTAGGGTCGAGTGAATGAACAAATTCATACGCTTTTTTGTGGTAGCCAGGTACACTATACAATTCATTTGAAAGTCCCCAGAAGGCAACGCAGGGATGGTTTCTAAAGGTTTGTACCATTTCTTCAAGTTGACCTTTTAACCAGGTATTCCACGCTTCATCTGATTGAATAAAATTTCTATCAATCTGCCATGCGGGAATTTCAGTATGAACAATTATTCCAAGTTTATCACAGAGATTAAACACAACAGGATGATGAGGATAATGACCTGTTCTTAGTGTATTCGCCTTAAAGATATTTTTCATAATTAAAAGATCGTTTTTTATCAGTTCTTCATTAACACAGGGTCCATAACCAGGATACTCTTGGTGATTCCCAAATCCCTGAAGCCATATCCTTTTCCCATTAAGGTACAGCCCTCCATCTTTTGAAGAAAACTGTCGAAGTCCTATAGGAAACTCTATCTTTTGTATTGTTCTGTACGGCATTGAAACAACAGCAGTATAAAGATATGGATCTTCAGGGCACCATAATCTCGGGTTTTTAACTGTTATTGAGGCCCTTACTTTTTGTCTTGAACCTGGTCGAAGCTGTACGTATGCCTTTTGAAGACCCATAGAACTTTGTTTGTCCTTCAGTTGAAATAAAACTTCTCCTTTATAGTTCTGAGGCGAGTTATTTACAACATCTGCTTGCATATCAATCTTTGCCTGGTTTCCAAAAACTGCAACAGAAGTTGCGATTGACTCGAGGTGTACAAAATCCCTATGAATAAGATAAACCTCTCTGTATATACCTCCAAAAGGATGCCATCCCAAATGTTTTGAAGGAATTGTTCTTCCAAGTCGATTATCAACCCTGATAACAATAATTGCCTTTTTACCTGGGTTTACAAGGCCTGTTACATTAATAAAAAAAGGAGTATACCCACCCCTGTGGATACCTGCATATTTACCATTTACCCATACATCTGTTGTATACATGGAGCCAAGAAATGCAATTAATACCTCTTGATTCCATGATGATGGTATTGTTATTTCACGATAATACCACCCAATTCCTGATGGTACTGGATATTCAATTTTTCCAGGTTTTTTGTTCCATACCCCTGGCACACTGATTTTTTCCCAGGATGAATGGTTATAATCAGGGTCGTACCATTTTTCCTTCACGCCTATATCAGATGGGTCAAATTTGAATAAAAATGTCCCTGAAATCTCAGTGCATGCATTAAACGATATATCTTTAAGAGGAAAATCAAGAGCAAAAATATATGTGCAGCACAATAGAAAGATTGTAAAAAGTAAACAAAAATATTTTTTCATTTTTACCTCCTGAATCTCATTTTTACGATTGTAAAAATTGCAGAGATACCATCAAAAAATGTTATTTTTTTTCCTTCTGAAAATGTCCTGTAATTGTAATTGATTCCGACTTCTGCTATTCTAAATTTTTTTCTCGCGGCCTGGATTGTAAATTCTGGCTCAAAGTCAAATCTATCTGAATAAATTTTTATTTCATCAAGAACCTTTCTCGTAAATACCTTATAACCTGTCTCCATATCAGAAATATTTATATGATAGATGATATTACATAAGAAACTTAAGAACCTATTGCAGAAATACCTTATTAAAGGCATACCCTGTGGCCTTTTTCTCGAATAAAATCTTGACCCAAAAACAACATCTGCCCTACCTGATACTATTGGTTCGAGAAGTTTTGGATAGTCAGAAGGATCATATTCAAGGTCTGCATCCTGAATAATAAATATATCGCCATGTGCAAGAGAAAATCCTGTTTTTAATGCTTCTGCCTTGCCCTTATTAGAGTTATGATAAAACACTTTTAGCCCATCCCATTTTTGTTTTGCCTGCTGAAGGAAAAAAACTGTGTTGTCGGTTGATCCATCATCAACGACTATAATCTCCTTCTCCAGACCACATACATCAGCGTTAATTGCACGCTCTAAAATCTCGGTAATTGTCCTTTCCTCATTATAAACAGGTATCACTATTGAAACAATCATAGCAATAATTATTTGCCTCTAATCGATAATTCTAAGACACAGCGGGTTTTGATACTTACCTGAACTTATTATATTTCCACTACTTCAAAATAAACCTTATTCCTTTTATTATATGTTTACCCTGCTTAAAAATCATCTTCCTTATATCCTATTTCTTTCCAGATTTTTCTCGCATACTCAAGGTCATCTGGTTTTGGTTTAATAAAACCGAGGATACTCGGTGGAAGACGATTTTCTGCCCCAGGAAATGGCGACCATGTATCATCTTCATATTTTTTTCTTTGTTCTTCTTTTCTGAAATCAGGGATGTTGTATGGTTTCCCGTCTTCAAGTGCACTTTTCCACCCGAGTATCCCTACAGAACTTATTGTTACGCCTCTATAAACATTAAAGAATGGTTGTTCTCCTGTTTTTATTGCTTGAGAAAAATACCAGTTAACCCAGAAATCACCTCCACCGTGACCTGCCCTTGCCGCAAGTTCTGCTTTAGCTGGCCACTGGGGGACATATGTCATTTCAAGAGGTTGACTTTTTGTTTTGTCCCATTCTTCATGCCACACTCTTACGAGGCCAGGTCCAAAATACCCTGGGCCACGTGTTATTTCCATTGCACCTTTTTCACCATGTATTCTATACCAATTGCTGTGTCCTGGAAGAACAAGTCCAAATAATCTGAAAACCGCACCATTATCCATCCTGCATAACATTACAAATCCAGGATCTGCTCTTTTTGCTGTTTTTCTGTTAACACTCGGACAGGCAATTGAAAGTCCATTTATCTTTACAGGCATATTTTCTGTAATATAGACAAGCGGAGCAAGTGCATGTGTGCAGTAATAGGTTGGTGGTAACCAATTTCTCCAATGATTCTGGCCAGGAGAAAGTCTACACTTTGAATCAGGAGACATAGGATGATTATATTCTCCTTCAGCGTATGTTACTTCTCCAATTTCCCCTGCTCTATAAATTCTTTTCATCTCCATATTAAAAACAGTATAAGGATAGTTTTCTGCAAGCATATAGATAAGTCCAGTTTTTTCTACTGTTCTACAGAGATCTACTCCCTCTGCAAGCGTGCTATTACAAGAGGTTTCACTCAAAACATGCTTTCCTGCGTTCAATGCTTTTATCGCAAACGGTGCATGCTGGTGAAAATAGTTTGCAAGTATAACTGCATCCATATCATGCTCGAGAAATTTATCATAGTCAGTATATGTCGTAACATTTAATTTTGTTTCTGCTTCTTTAAGTTTTTCCTCCCATCTATCGCATATTGCAACAACCCTCATTCCTGCAGAATCTGCGCCATAAGCAAAACTCATACCTCTACCAACTCCAAGAACTCCAACACGAATTTCTTTTTTTCTCATTAATTATTTCCCTTTTCACATATTATGATAAAACCTATTTTACCTGCTTATATCCAATCTCTCGAATCAGGAACCTCAATCCATCTACTATCCTGATTGATTGACTGTTGACTGATAAGGCCTGGCAGCGTCATATCCATTGCTTCATTTATTCCAACAGGACACTTTTTTCTTCCCATTATCGTGTTAACAAAATCCATAATCTCAAAATAATCACCCCCGCCATGACCTGTTTTTAATGCTAATTCTGACTGCTTTTTCCAATAATCTGGCAGAAATTCATCCTCGAATTTCTCTATATCTTCCCATACCATTTCTTTACTTCTTGACCGAATCCAGATTCTATTTTTTTCGCCAGGTGCTCTCGCTGACTCATAGCAACCATTTGTTCCCTGAACCTGGTAATTTGTCATTGCATGCGGCCTATCCGAAAGCATATCAACACGAATCTTGATAAGAGAACCACTTTTCATTTTGCAAAGCATCACACAGGAATCTTCATTTTCATAAAAATTTCCCCTTGGATCCTTATAGTGGTGTCCACTTCCAGCACAACATACCTTTACCACTCTATCTCCATCCATCCATTGAAGAATCGGACCCAAACTATGTGTTCCATAAGTAATTCCATTAATGCCTGTTTGCCATATTCTTCGCCACTTTGTTATTTCATTCAATTGTTTCAACTCATGGATATACTCACCCTCAGCATAATACAAATCTCCAAACAATCCTTTTTTAACAATCTCTTTTACTATTACATTTGTTTTTATATATGTGTAATTTTCTGCCATCATATATACTGCCTTTGATTTTTTCGCAGAAAGAACAAGTTTTTTACATTCTTCTATAGAAACACCAGCAGGAACCTCACTGATTACATGTATTCCTTTTTTTAGTGCAGAAATTGCCTGTGGAGCATGAAAGTTCATCGGGGTCCCGATTATAACCGCCTGAATATCTGATTTCTCGAGCATTTCATCATAATCGATATATCTTTCAATCGCTCCAAGATTTATTTGCGCCTGTTTTAGTTTTTCCTCATCAATATCGCAAACTGCGTGAATTTTTAATATCCCGCTTGCCTCACAGGCAATCTTGAATGAACTGCCCCTGCCGGCAGCACCTGCTATTCCAACATTAATCTTTTTCATCACATTGACAGCCCATAGTTATGTTTATTAATTTTTGTCCCCTGTAATGTTTTAAGTATTCTGCAGGATGGCCATTTTTCAAGTTTTTCTATTGCATCCTTTATAGATTGCTTACTTATAAGATGCTCAATAACCATATGAAACATTGGATCAATTCTGTTGTCAACACCATCCCAGAAAGAAAATCCATCTACTGGATATTTTGACATGGAAAGTGCCCTTTGAAGAAACTCAACAGGATTTTTGTCATTATACATTGACCCAAGAAATGGCATAAGTTTAACATTGGTTTTTTTAACTGCCTTTGCAAAATATTCAATATCAATATTTGCTGGTTCTCCTTCAAATCCCCAGGTATATGGACACAGTATATCTATAAGATCTTCCTTAATCCAGTTTTTAATATCAAGCCCATAGTAAGAACAAACATCTTCGTTTGCATGGACAATAGCAAGATTAATGATTGAATCATGCCCTATTTTTTTAAGGGCATTTCTCAGTTCTCTCATATACTCAGTCATAAACTCACAGCGAACCTCTTCAACACGAGAATCTGTTTCAGGCAGTTTTGTAATATCTTCATCATATAATTGTTTAAACCTTTTTCTAACTGGTTCTTCATAACAAACAAAAGGAAATCCTCTGACAAAACAGTTTGCCGCCCCATCAGCGCCCATCTCAACCCCTTCTGTAAAAAGTTTTATAAATTCCTGTCTTACCTCAGGAAACGCAAAACTCATCCTGTTTACAGGCACTCCATCAATATCAACACATCTAAATTCAGGATGTTTATCATAAAAATCAGAACGAAAGCAATCCCACGGTGGATTTGCATGATACATTGCCATTCTACAATAAGCAAATACCTTGATGCCAGATTTTTTTGCAATGTCAAAATATTTTTCTGGAACATTCTGATTTTTTGAAAAAAACTTTGCGAGGGTTTCGTAGCACTGCCTATAAATATCTGCTGGAAACTCTGTTTTCAATAATTTTTCAGGATCTCTTCTTAAGGAATTATGCTTTGTAGGATAGTCAGCCATACTTGTTGGATTAATCCCTCTTGAAACATAATCTGGTTTTAATCTGCTGCAGGCAACAATATTCCAGCATGCATCATCAAGATCATCCGGAACTCCATAGTTTGAAGGGAACCCATCGTCTGTCAGATGAATCAGGTACTCCTTTTTATAATTGTTTTCCTGTGGTCTTTTTGCCATAATATAGCCAATTGATGCTCTGATACCTGGTTCCTGCCTTATGATTATTTCTTTTTCGCCATCAAAATATTCTGTTTTCCAGTAAACCTCTTCAAATGCCTGTTTTCCTATTATTTTTGAAGAATGCCTTAACCTTTCAAAAACAGAGTCAGTTGTAAACCTTACCTTGATACGATCACAATAATTCTGAAAAAGTCCAAGATAGATATCATATGTTCCTTTTAACGGAATTTTTACCTTTACATCTGGGGCATTACTTGTGGGCTGCGCAATGATAAGATTTCCCGAAAAATCATCTGTTGTGTAATCAGCAATCTGCCATACACCCTTTTTTGAATCTCCATAACTTACTGCATCTACTGGTAAAACAGACGAAAAATCAGAGAACAACCATTCCCAGTCCTTCATATTTCCCCCAATTGTTTGAATTAATTGTAGGTCTTGAAAAATCTTCCAATTCTCAATTCTCCATTTGTAGTTGTTGCAGTATTCTTTTTTTTATCTGTCCTGTTTAATAGAAGACATCTCTTTTTTCAATGATTCTTGTTTCTTAAAAAAATCTCTTAATTTTTCAAAGAGAAACAGAGGAAAAAATTTTGTCCTACTTCTGGCACACTTTTTCAGTCAATTTTATCACATTGAAAAACAAAAAGAAAAGATAAAAACTACCTTATTAAAAATCTACTTAAAAATTATCGTTGTCTCATT
This sequence comes from candidate division TA06 bacterium ADurb.Bin131, assembly GCA_002070645.1. Taxonomy (GTDB): domain Bacteria; phylum Ratteibacteria; class UBA8468; order B48-G9; family DTJG01; genus DTJG01. Next base: position 1,365 of record MWDQ01000079.1, on the reverse strand, counting down.
AAAAAACTTATTTGAAAATATTCACCTCAGAAGGGTAAAAATAGAGGTAAGAAAATTGGGAAGGGACTTAGATCTGAGGATTAGACGGAAGATAAACAAGGCAGTAGCAAGGAGACGAATTTTGAAAAAATATGGAATTGCAAAATACCTTCCTCACTTGTTTCTCTCCGTTTGGGAGATAAGATAAGTAAGGGAAAAACGTAGTGAGCACCTTCAGGTGCGACTGGTCTGTGGTGCTATAAAAAAACGCAGGACTAAAGTCCCTCACCACATTCAACTAAAGGAATGAGAAAGTGGTTCGCTTTGCTTTTTGCAATCTTTATTTTGAATCGAGAGTAAGGTTTTTATTGTGCTACAAAAAGGACACTTGAATAAATTTTACCTTCTATTCAGGGTAAAAAAACAGTGTATATAGCGTTAAATACTGGGTAAGGATGGCTATGGTTTTTGTGTTATAATCAAGATAAGAAAGTTATAATCATAAAAATGGAGTAAGAGTAATGTGTGGGGAATTAAATAATCAGGTGTTGGTTGAAAAAATTTGCTATGACCTTGGTTATAATCTGGAAAACTTCATTTCAGATTCTACATTTGCATTTTTCTATGAAATCAGACAAAAGGATGAAAATATAGGTTTCATTTATCAGGGTAACAATCATCCTTTTATCCATATAATGTCTATGATGTTTATTTCAGAAGAAGACCAGAATTTACTTAATCTTCAATGCCCTCCAATATTGGATTTTTGTAAAAACCGAGGAAGCCATTATTCAGTAGAAAACGATGATGGAGAACCAAAATTGGTTCTTACTATAAGTATTCCTGAAGAAGAATTTACTGCTGAGAAATTTGTTGAATCCCTGGAATCAATAGTTAGTTGCCTTAATAATGTTTCCCTTTTTCTGAAGAAATTGAAAAATTGATTTTTTTCTTAGATTGAAAAGAATAAGAAATAATAAAACCAGTATCGAAAAAATGATAGTGTCAAAAAACAGATGAAACTTTTATGTTTAAAAATCTAACAAAAAAAGGAGCATATTTCTCTCTAAAAGAGGAAGATCTCCTCACTTTGCCTCTCCCAACGGGAGAAGAGAATAATATTACACCTTTGAAAAAGTCCCTCCTCTAATTCCCCCTTAATCTTCCCCCTACTGCGTGGGGAACGCCTCTTTCCCCACACCTCTTTCATCCAACCTATAAATACCGGTTGGATGCTTTCAATACGACTCAGCTCGGCCACCGCTGAAATTGCTGCGCTTGCTCGCAATTTCTTAACTTCTTGCAAACTACGCTTCGGTCAGCGCGCTCACCTTCTCGCGCTTAGTGCTATACGGTGCTCTTTCTTCATCGCACCAGCACCGCTCC
>MWDQ01000078.1 GCA_002070645.1 candidate division TA06 bacterium ADurb.Bin131 | reverse complement strand
GGCTAAAAAATCCCCGATAGCGATTTTTGATTCAGGAGTAGGAGGTTTAACTGTTGCAAGGCAATTGCATCGTATTCTACCAGGAGAAAAACTCATCTATTTTGGTGATACAGCACGGGTGCCTTATGGCACAAAGTCCCCGGAAATAATTAAACAGTACGCTATTCAAATTACTCAGTTTCTTTCAAGTTTTGATCCAAAAATGATTGTTATAGCATGCCATTCTGTTTCCTCTATTGGCAAGACATTTCTTAAAAGAAGATTTCCAGGATATGTTTTTTTTGATGTGATTGAACCTTCGATAGAGGATGCGCTAAAATCTACACGCAATAAAAGGATTGGTGTTATTGGAACCCCTGCAACAATTTCAAGTGACAGGTATGTTTCAATGATTAAATCAGCAGACGCTTCTGTTTGCACATATCAAAAGGCATGTCCTCTTCTTGTTCCTTTTGTTGAGGAGGGGTGGCTCGAAGGAGATGTTGTTGAGGCAGTTATCAAAAGGTATATTGAAGGACTTCTCTCAAAGGATATTGATACCTTAATACTCGGATGTACCCATTATCCTCTTTTGAAAAAATCAATTAGAAAGGTTGTGGGAAATTCAGTAAATCTTATTGATGCTTCTTATGCCACAGGGAGGAAAATTGTAAGGTTTTTAAGAGAGAATAATCTTTGTAATTCTCCAAAAAAGAAGATACCCTTGCTCTATTTCAGTGATTTGCCAGTACATAAAAGAAGAACAATGTTTTTTTTCTGGAGAAACAGAAACCTTGTTATTAGGAAGGCGTGTTTAAAGGAGAAACAGATATGTTTGAACTCACTGTAATCGGTTATTTTTCAGGTGCACACAGGTTAAGGAAATACAAAGGAAAGTGTGAGAAACTTCACGGCCATAACTGGAAGGTTGAGGTAGTGGTGTCTGGAGAGGTTGATAAATCAGGAATTGTATTGGATTTTACAATTCTAAAACAATACCTGGAGAATGTTCTTTCAACACTTGATCATAAGTATCTTAACAGTATTCCATATTTTAAGAAGAATAATCCGAGTTCAGAGAATACGGCAATTTATATATTTTCGAGGATTAAGAAATTATTGATAAACCATAATGTTCAGGTGAAAAAGGTTGTTGTCTGGGAAAGTGAGCAGCAATGCGTATCCTATACTGAACATTGCTAAAAAAATTTCAAATCCTGTTTGTCTATGCTAAAATAAACTATGTTTTTTGCACTTTTCTAATCGAAAATATGGGAAATCTGGTGGTAAATATGGAGTTTTGAATGTGGGAGAAAAGAAAAGTGTGGAATAGGGAGAAGATCTTGAAGTGTAAAATGAAAAATGTCTCCCTTTGTCTGCTTTTTCTTGTTTTGGAAAGAAAACAAGTAGGTTAAAAGGGTATTATCAGTTGAAAAGGAAAATATGAAACCAATTGTAAATGTTGTTCTTCCAATTCCAAAGATTTATTCTGGCAAGGTAAGGGAATTGTTTAAGATTGATAAAGAAAGAATTTTAATTGTAACAACTGACAGAATTTCTGCATTTGATTTTGTGCTTCCAACACCTGTGCCAGAGAAAGGTATTATACTTAATAAACTCTCGCTCTTCTGGTTCGAAAAACTCAGGGATATCTGTGATAACCATCTTGTTGAATCAGATTTTGATAAATTCCCCCAGATATTGAGGCCTTTCAAAAATGTTCTTGAGGGCAGAAGTATCATAGCAAAGAAGACAATAAAGATTCCTGTTGAATGTGTTGTAAGGGGATATCTATCAGGAAGTGCCTGGAAAGAATATCTTTTGACCTGTTCTGTGTGTGGTATAAATCTTCCTCCGGGATTAAGAGAGTGCGAAAAACTTCCAGAACCAATTTTTACACCAGCAACAAAGGAGGAACTGGGTTCGCATGATCGTAATATATCTTTCGAGGAAATGTCAGGTATTCTTGGCAAAGAGATTGCTGAATATCTTAAAAAGGTTTCAATCTCTCTTTACAAGGAGGCCTCTGATTACGCTGATGGTAAGGGAATTATAATAGCAGACACAAAATTTGAATTTGGCTTTTATAAAGATAGGATTATATTGATTGATGAAATCCTTACACCTGATTCATCAAGATTTTGGGAGAAGTCGAGTTTTCGTATTGGATTGAGTCAAGATAGTTTGGACAAACAATATGTGCGCAATTATCTTGAAGGATTAAACTGGAATAAACAGGAACCAGTACCTGAACTTCCTGATGATGTTGTTGAAAAAACAAGACAGAAGTACTGGCAGATTTATAATATTCTTACCACCTGATATATTTATGTCAGCATACATTATAGAAATAACACTGAAAAAAAATCTGTTTGACGCTTTTGGTAATGAGATTCTTCATTCTATTCGAGAACTCGGAATAGATGGAATAGAAAAGATTTATGTATACGATGTTTACAAGGTTTACGGAGATGTTGATATTTCCACTGTTAGAAAGATTGGAAGAGAACTTTTACTTGATTCTGTTTCACAAACAATGAAGGTTTATCGTTTCGACAGCAAGAGAAAGTGTAAGAATCCTTGTGTTGAGGTATGGTATCTGCCAGGGGTCTCGGATCCTGTTGCTCTAACAGCAATGAAGGGTATAAGGGATCTCGGGATAAAAAATCAGTTAAATATCAACTGTGGTAAAAGATATGAATTTATTGGTAAGAAATTAAACAGAAAAACTCTCGAAACCATCAGCACCAAAATTCTTGCCAATACTCTTATTCATCAATTTATAATCAAAGGGATTTGATATGGCAAAGGCAGAGAAGATAAAAATATTAGATTGTGATGATAATACGCTTATGGAAATTAGTAAGAATGGGTTATTATCACTATCTATTGCGGAGATGCGAAGGATACAAAAATATTTTTCAGAGATTGGAAGGGAACCAACAGATCTTGAACTTGAAATGATTGCCCAAACATGGTCAGAGCACTGTTTTCATAAAACATTTAAGAGCGAAATCAAGTATACTGAGGTTCTGGCTGATTCAATCCCAACAACAGTCGAAATTCCATCTTTGTTTTCATTGATAAAAGCGGCTACAGATACTCTTAATAAAAAATGGTGTATTTCTGTTTTCAGGGATAATGCAGGTATCATTGAATTTGATAAAAGCAATTGTATATGTTTTAAAGTTGAAACCCATAACCATCCTTCTGCTCTCGAACCCTACGGCGGGGCTGGAACAGGCATAGGAGGGGTAATTCGAGACATCCTGGGCGCAGGTCTTGGAGCAAAGCCGATTCTTAATACTGATGTTTTTTGTTTTGGTCCTTTGAATATTTCACATCAAGAAATTCCCGAAGGGGTTTTCCATCCAAAACGTATCTTTAAGGGAGTTGTATCAGGGGTAAGGGATTATGGGAATCGTATGGGTATTCCAACAGCAAATGGTGCGATTCTTTTTGATGAGGGATACCTTTACAATGTTCTTGTATACTGTGGTACGATTGGGATTATGCCAAAATGGGCAGTTGAGAAAAAGGTAAAACCAGGTCATCTTATTGTTGTTATTGGAAACAGAACTGGCAGGGATGGAATTCATGGAGCAACCTTTTCTTCTGCGAGTCTCGAAAAAGATATTCCAACAAGCGTTGTTCAGATTGGTAATCCAATAATTGAAAAAAAGGTTCTGGATGCTCTTATGCTGGCAAGGGATGAAAAACTTTATTCTGCGATTACTGATTGTGGAGCAGGCGGGCTGTCGTCCGCTGTTGGCGAGTTAAGTCAGGATTGTGGCGCGATTGTTCATCTCGAAAAGGTTTTACTTAAATATCCTGATTTGAAACCATGGGAGGTATGGATTTCTGAATCACAGGAAAGAATGGTTCTTGCGGTCCCGCCTCGTAATTTTAGCCGACTTAAGGAAATACTTGATTCAGAGGATGTTGAATATGCCTGCATTGGGAATTTTACATCAACAAAGAAAATTGAGATATACGACGAAGAAGATCTTGTTGGGAATCTTGACCTTGGCTGGATATTTCAAAAAGGGGAACTACCTGTTTTAGAGGCATACTTTGAAGAAAGAAAGACAGTTCCTATAATGCCAGAGAATATAGATATTGAAGAAGTTTTTCTTCATTTAATTTCTGACAATGTTATAGCATCAAAAGAACTTGTTGTGCGACAATACGACCATGAAGTTCAGGCGCATACAGTTATTAAGCCAATGCTTGGAGTTGAAGGGATTGGACCATCTGATGCTGTTGTTCTTACCCCTTTATATGACAGTTATCGTGGTATTGTTGTTTCTTGTGGTATAAACCCTTGGTATGGAATGATAGATCCATACCATATGGCTGGTTGTTGTATTGATGAGGCAATGAGAAATATAGTTGCCTGCGGAGGAGACCCTGAAAGAGTATCACTTCTTGACAACTTTTGTTGGGGAAATTGCAATGATTCATTGGAACTCGGGAAACTCACAAGGTGTGTTAAGGGATGCAGAGATTTTGCATTAGAATATGGGGCGCCTTTTATATCTGGTAAGGATAGTTTGAATAATTTCTTTACTGAACAGGATAAGACAATTGTTTCTATACCAGGAACACTTTTGATTTCTGCTATCAGCGTAATAAAAGATGTCAGAAAAACTATGAGTTCTGATTTTAAGTCAGTTGGAAATTTGATATACATCCTTGGCGAAACAAAAAATGAACTTGGTGGTTCGCGACTTTTTCACGTTTTGAACATTGAGGGTGGCTGTGTTCCCAAGGTAAAACCAGAGATAAATCTTTCTGTGATGAAAAAACTTTATAATGCAATAAACCAGGGACTTGTGCGTTCCTGCCATGATTGCTCAGAAGGTGGGTTGATTATAACAATTTCAGAGATGATGATTGGCAGTGGTTATGGAGCCGAAATAGATATTGAAGAGATTCCGTCTGACATTAAAGACCCAGTTGCTGTTTTATTCAGTGAAAGTCAGGGCAGGTTTATTGTCGAGGTTGATGAGTCATGCGTTGATAGATTTGAAAAACTATTTCAAAATCTACCCTGCGCTTGTATTGGTAGGATAATTCCTGCTTTTCACCTAAAGGTATTTTCTGGTGATAATCAGGTGTTAAGTGTAGATGGTGAAGAAATAAAACAGAAATGGTGTGGAGCACTTGAATGGTAAAACCTATTATCCTGCGTACTGCTGGTACAAACTGCGACCTCGAGATAGAGTGGGCATGTCTTAAGGCAGGGGCTACTCCCTCGAGGGTTCATGTTTCAAGTATAACATCCAAAAAAGTAAATCTTCTTGATTATGATATTCTTATTATTCCAGGGGGGTTTTCCTATGGCGATGACCTTGGAGCAGGAAAGGTTCTTGCAAATGAAATAATGCTGAAATTCGGAGATTTAATTGAAAAATTTAGAGAAAAGGAAAGACCAATTATTGGAATATGTAATGGGTTCCAGGTTCTTGTAAAGGCGAAGATGCTTCCATTTTGGAATAAGCAAACCGCAAGTTTGGTATGGAATGATTCAGGCAGGTTTGAAGATAGATGGGTTTATCTGCGTGTTGAAAAATCAATATCACCATTTTTCAGGAATATGCCTGATGTTGTGCGTTTCCCAGTTGCGCACGCAGAGGGCAAATTTATACTTAAGGATGGTGTTTCACTGAAGAAACTTGAAAAAAACAAACAGATTGTTCTGAGGTATGTAGATCCATCTGGCGAGATTTCTTCCTATCCTTATAATCCGAATGGTTCAATATCCTCGATTGCTGGTGTATGTGATGAAAGCGGGCTTATTGTTGGTATGATGCCTCATCCAGAGCGGGCTGTTCTTAATGTTCATAAACCAGATTGGTTGAGAAACAATGCTAAAGATGGATATTATTCGGGGTTTCAATTTTTAAAAAATGTGATAGAATATTGCCTGTAAACATTTATAAACACTTAATTAACAATTCTTCAACTGCTGTTAGATAAATAGGGCTATTTTAAAAATTTGACGAAAAATGTAGTGAGCACCTTTAGGTGCGTTCCCTCTGCAATTTCCCACTTTTGTAAATGGGGAAGTCAAGGGGGATTTTGAGATATCAAGAAAAGGACACAGGACTAAAGTCCCTCACTACATTATTTATAGAAAGGCAAGATGTAAGGCGTAAAATGAAGAGTGTAAAATTAAGGACTTGAAGATGTTTCATTTTTATCTGAAAAACGTTAACCTGATAGAGAGGAGTGGAGAGTGGACAATATTATTTTTCAGAAAGCAGAGGCATTGACAGAAGCCCTTCCCTATATCCAAAGATATAAGGGAAAG
>MWDQ01000077.1 GCA_002070645.1 candidate division TA06 bacterium ADurb.Bin131 | reverse complement strand
TCCGTACCAAAAACCAAAATCTCTGAGTTCTTTGCAGCGAACCTTGCGTAAGGTTTCTGAAAAATCAAAAAAATCCTTCCCAAAGTAATACCCGGCAAGCAAATTTTAACACTTTATGAAATATCAGGTTCACTGCACTTCTATTTATTTAAGTTACCTTAAAGGATGTTACCAGTCAAATCCTTTTCAATTCCTAAAACCTTTTTTGTATAATTTAACCTGTTTTCTAATCTATAGAAATAGATAGAATCTACATCTTCATCAATTAGTTTTAATAATTCTCTTTGACATTTATCAAGTTTTCCCTCGGATATTTCTCCTTCAAAAACTGAATTTTGAACCCACATAAAATATCTTTTTAACAGTTTCCTGACTTTATTCACTCTTTTTTCTTCAACATCATAAGCAATAATCAAGTAAGCCATTTACCACCATGCCTTAAAAGGAGAGTAAGATTCATCCCCTAAAAAATGTTTTATCAGTTTATAACATTCAATTCTTACGAGAGTCCGATAAGAAACCTTTCTTTTTAACTTTCTATGCTTTACTGTTGTTGCTATCTTTTTATCAAATTCTTGAACAAATTTTTTCCTTCCAGTTTCATTGAGATAACAATAATCAATCTTTTCTTCAAAATCATCAAGCTCAGTCATATTGTCATTTATAAGTTTAAAAATTATTGTGTCCGCAATCAAGGGTTTAAAAATTTCTGCAAGGTCAAGACTTAAAGAATACCGTTTTTCTCCTGGTTCATGCAGGTAACTTATAGTAGGATTAAGTTGCGTATGATAAATCTCCGAGAGCACAAGGGAATAGGTCATTGCATTTCCAAAGGAAATAAGAGCATTAACAGGATTAGAAGGTGGATGTTTTTCCCGCTTTTCTATTGTAAATCCCTGTTTTAAGATTATATTAAACGATTGATAATAGGCATCTTTTGCTCTTCCTTCACAACTCATTAATTCAGGTATTGTTTTTGCTAAATGAATATTGTTCATTTCATTTTCTATTCTTGCAATAAATTCTTCTGTATGCTGGTAATTCCTCAAATTCCTTGCCATATGAAAAAGAGCCCCATCAACAAAACTGCGGGCAATAAAAAACCGTTTTTGAAAATCAAGATAATGTTGAACCTGTTTAACTGTTAATTCGCCTGACACATTTTTATCCCTCGGCATAAAACTTCCAGCATAATAACCATAATAATTGTAGATATGAACCTGTTTATTCTGTTGAGACAAAAAATTTAAAAGTTTAGTATTCATATCAATCTCTCCGAATAAATGAATAACATCAATATCTTCTATTGGAATGGCTTTCTTTTCTCCTTTTTCATTTTCCAGATAAACAGTATTTTCCTTTCGGGATATACGACCATTTGAAAAAATGTAGTATGGTCTACTCATAGTTAACTCCAGCAAAATTCAAAATAGGCACATTTTGAACAATATGGCTTCTTTTGAAGTTGAGGTGGAACATCCTTTTTTAAGATTTCATTTATCCGAATAAGCGCTGATTCAACTTTTTTTTCATCGTCGGCTGTGAGTATTACCTCTTCCTTCTTCTTCATTTTAGGATAGTTAATAACACCGGTTTTTTCTATTCCCATTTGTTTTAAGTAGTAAAGGTAGTACAGAAGTTGAATTCTATCTGCATCAGCCAGACGATTGCTATACTTGACCTCATGAATTTCATTGTCATCTACAATATCAATGTTAATAAGATTATCTATAAGTATTTCTTTCTTTTCTTCCCTCGGATACGAGTATTCGTTGAGTATTTTTCCCATCAAAACCTTATCTGATGTTGATTCCATCTGAATACCCCTATCAAAAAACCATAGTTTTCTCTCACATACATAAAGATAATTCACCTTGATACCTGTTGTCCTGAAACTATTAAAATCAAATCCTTTTTCCATTTCCATAACCTGCAATAAATCATTCTCAAATCTTTAATAACTTTAACATCTTCCTAAGGTTAGGTTCTAATTCTTTGTTCTTTCTCTAATACAGGGTTTCCCTTTACACTGATTACCCTGTATTTCCCATGATTAATGCACAATAATTGCAAAGATTTCGAGGGTATAAAATGTGGAAATAATCACTCGATAAGTATCCCCTCACCGTTTTTATCTGTTATTTCAAGACCTTTTTCATACGAGTATGCGACATCGTTCATTAGCATAATATTATTTCTTTTACAGTATCTTGAATCCGCAACCGGGGATAAGCAACTAAAATGACTGGATATTTGAACAGGTAAAGTAAATTGTTTCAACTCATTTTTTACGCGAATATTTTCCTTCTTATCAGTATATTCATCATCAATATGTTTTAATAAATCAATTATATCTTTTTCATTTTTTTTATAAACAGGCCATGGAATAACACAGTAATTGAATAAAATATTCCTGAAAAGGTATTCTGCTTTGCTTATTGAACTTGCTTTGAACCCAAACTCAAGTAATTGCTTATTACGTTTGTACTTTTCATAATATTTTGTGGCTTGAATATCCTTAAAGATCGCGTTTATTGCATCTTGTTTCTCCAATTCGCTTATGGTTTTCCCATTAAATTCATTAAAAAGCAGGCAGTATGTTCTGTCGAGAATCTCCTTATCGTAAATACCCATATGTTTACTTTTAAATATATGTATGTTTGGTTCTTTGTTTGTATACTCTTGTTTCCTGTTTCTCCAACATCGGCCAAATCTCTGCAGTATACTATCTATTGGAGAACATTCTGTAAATAAAACATCGAAATCCAGATCAAGACTTGCCTCTACAACCTGCGTTGCAATCCATATTATAGGAGGATGGTTATCTTTATTGATAGCCATAATTCCTTCTTCTTCACTTTCCTTTCTTTTTCTATCCTTTAATATAAATCTTGAATGTATTAAAGAACTATTCAGGTGCTTCAAAAATTCATACATGTCTTGCGCCTTCCTGACAGTATTACAAACAACCAGTATTCTTTTCCCTGATCTAAAATTATCCTCAATCATTTTTAATGATAATTCGTCATCGATATTTTCTTTGTATACTGCAATCTTATGACGCCTGGTTTCCATAATTACAGGGACCGGAAATTCTATATCTTTCAGTTCTCTCAATTCTTCTTTTATAAAAGGAGGTAATGTTGCTGTTGTCAAAAGGAATTTACCACCAAGGTTATGAATTTCCTTAAGAAAAACCATAATTGCTGCTATAGAATCAGGAGAAAAACTTTGTATTTCATCGATTATTATCCTCGAATAAGATGCTGTCAAATACCGTAGTTCAAATCCATTATACTTAAAAACCGATGTTATAATCTGGTCTGCGGTAGCAATGGTTATAGGTGCACATAATTTTCTTGCGATTTCAATTCTCTCAGAGTAATTTTCTTCTGTTTCGTTTAGCTCAAAGGTGTATCCGATTTCACCGTGTAAAAGGTTAACATTGTTTCCAAAGATAGTTTTGAATCTTCTATACATCTCATTTACAGCCGTGCGTATTCCGAGAAGATAAAAGGCTTTGTTTCCACCAATCCAGTTCATAGAATATTCTGTTTTACCTGAACCAGTCGAAGCAACTAAAACTATGTTTTTATCCCTAAGGTTTCTTGCTTCATATTGAAATGCCTTGAGATTCCATTTCTTCTTTGATAGCCAATTGTTAAAATCGTCCTCATATCTTCCTTTATATTCCACTTCAATTTCAATATTGGCAGATGCTGTGTAATCACACTTGTGTAAAATCCCCTTTAAAAAAACCAGTAACTCAAAATAATTTTTGAAATTTAATTGAGATTCTATTTTTTGTTTTATATCTTTGTTTATATCGTAATCAGAATTTAATGGGTAATTTACCCCAATCTTATCCTTATTTTTTTCGAGATCATAATGAATTGTCATTTCAACGGCTTTCTTATTAAATGGCTCGGTCCTTGTATGATGAAATGCGATACAGTATTGAATAAGATCGGAAAAATGAACATTATCGTAATTAAACGAGTTGAAATATTTTTTATCCTCTCCTGAAATAAAAGCAAGAGATAGCCATTCATGAGGAATCTCATTGTAATCTTTTAACTCTGGAATGACGACCTTCCCGGATAATCCAAGTTTATTTTGAAATTTATGGTTTATCTTGCCGAGGTCATGATAATAAAGGATTTTTTTTATAACTGAATCATATTTCTCAATCTTTTCGGGATCAAGAAATTTCTTCAGTTTCTCATAATTTTCAAGAAGTTTTTTATTGTGTTCTTCAAGCGTCTCAGGTGGTTTTGATTTAGCGTAGATTGGCATTTTTCAGATTGAAAGAAAACTTACTATGTTTTTATCGTTATCAATATTAATAGTCGAATACTGAATTTTGTTCCCTTTTGCAACATAAACAGCCTCAATGTAATTAAATATGCGCTTATCTTCGAAAGAACTTATAGGTTCATAATAAAACGGCAGACGATAATACGTTCCTTCTATCTGTTCTTTCTCACAGATATTCGGCTCTATGTATATGGAGTATGGAAGCCTGTATTCCCCATTAAAAGGTGTAATCTCTACAAGTGCAGTACCTTCATAGTCCACACGGCCAATATCCTCATTTCTCCCAAGTATAACTGTCCTATGTCTTACTATCTTAAAAAGTTGCTCATTTAATTCCTCTTTATCAAAAGAGATATGTAGCAAAAGGTCCATATCAACAATCTCATCTACAAACATAACACCTTGAGTTAAGGACCTATCTCCACCCGCATAAACATGAGCCCGCATATCTACAACTTGTTTTTTCTTATCATTTCTAACCCTGTCAAATTTATAAACCCTCTGCATATTTGTTACAACAGATTTATAATTTCCCTGTATGGAGATTTTTAGATTATGATATCTATCCAAATCCAATAAGAAATGAACCATTCCTTTAACCATAGAAGGCGTTGGAAGAGGGTATGTCTGAACATAGCCGTAACTTAATTCTCTTCTGTAGTTTACCAAATTTTGATATATCTTAATTCTTACTGCTGTCATTGTTTGTTTCCAAAGAATAAAATTTATCAATCTTATTTGCGATATTTTTAAAGAAATTTTCTATAGAAACCTTCTCGGAAACGTTAATATCTTCAATATTCGAAAACTCACCATCAACATAACCCAGTATACTCATTTCTCCGACTGTCTCCTGAAAGGTTTTAATTCCGAGGGTATTATTTATAAGTTTCTCATTGAGCAAGGTCTTATCTTTTGTAAATGAAAGTTTTATTCTATTATAAAAAAAGGGATTGCCCACGTCATATAGGCCACCAATCGACAGGAGGGGTGAAAGATTTTCTCTTTTTCCTCTTATATCTCTGTTGAGAAGTTTAATAACATTTAGTAGGTTCTTTACTCTTTCTGCTTTTTCTTCTGACGAAAGATTGATATTATCGTGTTTATCAATTCCTATCTCATCAAGATTACAGGTTATCGTATAACAATAATAGGAGCGGTGAATTTCAGCCTGAAAAATATCATTTCCTACATTTCCGGGTATTCTGTCTGCAAGACCTTTATTCGTTCCAAATTCCAGTTCATTGTTAAAGGGTTCAAGACTAACTGCATCAGTAATTCTTACCACTGCCTTTCTTATTTTATTGGCATCTTTGGTTTTCATATACCCGAAAAAATCTATTTCTGGAAATTTTTCAATTGTAGAGGTTTCAGCAAATTGAATCACTTTTTGTTTTTGATCCTTATTAACTTCAGCAAGTTCATATTTATACAGTTCGTAGAGCATCCTTACAATATCATATCTTAGTGCCTGTCTGCTTATATATGAGTAGGTTTTACCTTCAGTGCTAATTTTTTTCAATGCGAGTATGTTTCCTACACCCTCTCCATAATTTAAGTTTGAGGCTTTAAAAACTACTGCAAAATGCAAATATTTTTTTGTATCCATTTATTCTCTCCTTTTATTCGTTATTATTTTTGGTTTTATCTGTTCCTTTATGGCTCATAAGTCCGTTTACAAATGAATAACCAAACTGTAAAAAACAGTCCTTGTCGAGCATCTCTTCTTTACCAAATAAATTTGGAAGATTATGAGACATTACTACCCTTATATATTTGTCCAGAAACTTTTCTCTATCCGCTATTTTTAGATCATTTAGAAAACCATAAACCAAACCATTAATCTGATTTTCCTTGTCTTTCTTAATCAATTCATCGCGGACACTAACTCCACTTTTAAAACCTTTATCTATAATCTTTTCGCTTTTTTCCATTGTGTCACCCCTCATTTTTTTAATATATCCAAATACAAATCGTACTATTTTATTTAAACTATATCCAGTTGTATATCTATCTGGATTCAGAGCATATGCAAAATATCTATGTAGAATTGAGTAATCAATTAGCCTTTGAATAGTCAGTTTTAATAATTCCTCATCAACCTTGTAGTATGTATCTTTTAGTTTATAAAACCCTTTCGGAACTCCGTCTGACTTAAACTGTGAATCAAGAAATTCAGCAATATCAGTATCAATATTATAGTTGTAAACGTTATACCCCTTAGAACTCTGTCCGGCAAGTATAGGATTATCAACAATTTCTATAAAATTGAGGTTCTCGTTAATGCTATTCAGTTGTCTGGCCATTATTCTACTGACTACTTGTTTTATCATAATATATAATGGGGTGGTGTTATCTTTAATATTTTCCAGTTCAAGATTAAACCTTGTGACTATTTCAAATAAAACAATAAGATTGGTATTCTCATTTGGAAAATAGAAATAATTAAGGTAATTTTCCCCTACCTTTCTTAAGGTATACGCAAATGACGCAAAGGCACAATTATAAATTAAGGCACACATTGGACATACCTTCAATTTTGAAGTCTTATAACCCCATATCCAATTGGAGTTATCTGTATTGAAGCCGATAATATTGGATATGGCGTTGCTAAATTCCTTAGATGCTTTTCTTTCCTGACAGAACAGACAAAGGTCATTATTCTTTGGTTTCTTTGAAGTAGCAGTTTTTATCTGGGTTATATAATCGGGAATACTCTTGCTGGAGCAAATACCTTTTAACTTAAGATTTACAAACTCGTTTAGGAATATTCTTCCATCAGTTGTGCTATTCAATTTGTTATAAACCTGTTCTTTAGACAAAGATTCTATGGTTTTTTTAACATTCTCAAGATTGCCAAGAAATTTATCTATATCCTGATACTCTGTTATTGAAATATTCAAAAGTTTAAGAAAATCCTTGTAAGGGTTTTTTTCAATTTCTTTAATTTTTTTAGTAATGCTATCTGGTTCAGTCCTTGTTTTTTTTAAGTCATCATGAATTTTTTGTAATCGATTAACATATGTTTGCACATCAAAAAATTTCAGAAATCCTTTTTTTATAAACTTTTCTTCGAAACCATCCAGAACCGTATTATCAAACTCAATATAATTCTTATCAACTATTAACGATGGAATACTATCAATCTCTCTGTTGTCAGCAACAATAGTTAAAAAACCTATAATTCCTGCGTTAAAATACCAATCCTTGAGATAAACTCGATTTTTTGGTGGCATTGCCTTTTGTACTAACATTTCTTTTCTTCCTTAACCCAAAACTGATTTTTGGGATTATTAAAACTCTCCATTATATAACCTCCACCATACCAAAGCCCTGGCCGGTTCTTAACCCAATGCCTGACTGATAAAGCAATTGCAAATCTCTCGGGTCTCCTCTTAACCTAAAACAACCACTGAAGGTAGTAAGTACCATATAAGGTTTACCTGCTTTTTCTCTAAATCCCTTAAGGGTATGCTTAACAACCTGTTTTCTAATGTTAAGCGGTTCAAACTCAAGTGTTTGATATAGACCTGGACCTTTTTCTCCATCTTTTTCTCTTAAATCCTGCAAAATTTTATTGTGAATAGCATTAAAATGTCCATTAAATTCAAGTAAATTTGAATTTTCTCGAAGCGGTGGCGGAAGAAGTGGGCTGCTTTTTTCATCCTCAATTAAAATTGGTGAATTTGTTTTGAATATAACCTGATCTGTGTTTATTTTTCTTTCATTCAATAAAAAAACCCTTTCAAATGTCATCTTAATGCTGTTTAATGGATCAAAGGTGTATTGTTTTATCTGGAGAAGACCATTATAAAGGTTAATGATAAATTGATAGTCGCAGGAACTTATAAAAAGAGAAAGGGAAAGGTCTGGAGGAAAATAAAAAACAATATCTTCAACTTCTATATTCTCGTCTACCAGAAACTTCTCCTTTTTACGTTCACAACCAGGCGGAATAAAAACACTAAAAGTAAAAGGTTTAACCTTTTTTGAGTATTCGGATTTTTTATCAGGGTAGAGGGAATTTTTATATTCAGGATCTGATTGTTTTAATGATTCTTTTATTAAGGACATTATTCTATGTCTATATAAAATCGGTAGTTTCTCAACCTTAAAACTAATCTTTATTCTCATTTGTGTGTTGAGTTTTTGAGAAAAATTGTCTTGAATGAGGGTTTATATGAATTGATTAAATCTTGAAGGTTAGAATTAATTTTAATGATGTTAATATGCATAATTATAGATTACAATTTTTTTTTGAGATGTCAAACCCTACTTTTGTTTTTCTCTCGACTCGACAATTTAGTAGGGGGCAAGCCCCCTGCCTAAGGATCCGCAACTGCGGACCCATTCTCCCCCAAACATGAGGGACTTCTCCCTTGCAGTGTGCTGTACTGCGTTTTATAGGATTGCCCTTAACCTGCTGGATTATCTCTGTTTTTTTCAATAATTGGGACCCTTTTTGATTTAAGGTATGACTTTAAGGCAGGAATAGAAATTATTCCAAAATGAAAGACACTCGCTGCAAGAAGTATTGTAGCACCTGCCTCAACTGCGTCATAAAAATCATCAATATTCCCTGCGCCTCCAGAGGCAACAACATCAGCAGAAACAACATTTTTTATAGCCCTGATTATTGGAAGGTCATAACCAACCCTTGCGCCATCAGCCCTTTTACTTGTTGGCAGTATAACCGAAACTCCATAATTATCAATTTCTTTTGCCCATTCAACAGCATCTTTTCCAGTTGGGGTTCTTCCCCCATCAACATATACTTCATAGCCAGAGGGCATCTTTATATTATGATCAACATCAATCGCTACAGTAATTTTTTCTGAGCCGAATTGTTTAACAAGATCTTTCACAAGTTGAGGATTCTTAAAAGCAGCAGATGCAATTGAAATTCTGTCTGCGCCTGCTTCAATAACTTCTTCTGCTGTTTTTATGTCAGAGATGCCACCTCCTACAGTCAGGGGAATATCAATAACCCCTGCAACATTTTTTACCACGTCCAAAAGGATTTTTTTACCTTTAATAGTTGCTATAATATCAAGAAGTGCAATCTCATCTGCGCCCTCTTTGCAATAAGTAATAGCACATTCAACAGGATCTGCGACATCACGGATATTCACAAAGTGAACACCTTTTACAACCCTTCCTTCTTGCATATCAAGACATGGCATAATCCTTACTGGCTTTCCCATTCGGTCTCCTATTTATAAGTGTGATATATTAGGTATCTCCAGAAAATTTTTACTGTGCTATACTATGTATATTGGGTTAGCACACTGGCTAACATTATAATATATTTCCTATGCTTTTGAAACAAAAGAGCATTCTCAAGTCAAAATAAACATTGTAAAGCAAAGAGAAATACTGTAGAATATGCCAGACAAACAGTATCAATTTTTTATCAGGGAGGAACAATGGATTTTTTAATAAAGGAAAATCAAAAGGTCGTATGTATAGGAGACAGCATCACTGATTGCGGAAGGAGGGCTGAATTTGCTCCTTTTGGAAATGGCTATGTTAAATATTTCAATGATATGCTCATAGCCAGTTATCCAGAGAAAAATATCACAGTTATCAATAAGGGTATCGGTGGCAATACAATTATTGATCTTGAGAATAGATGGGAAGATGATGTTATCTATCATAAACCCGATTGGTTAACAATTCTTATTGGAATAAACGACCTACATCATTTATTAAGAAAGAATATGGACTGGCAGGAATGTACAGATGAGAAATTTGCACAGAGGTATCAGGATATCCTTACGAGAACAAAAAAAAGGATTAAATGTGGAATAGTTCTTCTTGAACCATTTTATATCAGTACTGATAGTTCAGATAAATGGAGAGCATCTGTTCTAAGGGAATTAAAAAAGTATATCCGTGTTGTAAGAAAAATGTCAGAGATGTTCGATACAAAGATTGTGAATCTTCATGAAATATTCCAAAAACAGTTAAGGTATCGGGATACTGAAACATTCTGTCCTGAACCAGTTCACCCAAATACAACAGGTCATATTGTTATTGCTTCAAACCTTTTTAGTGTTTTCAAAAAATAACAAAGGGCTCTTCTTGTTCTGCCCTATAACTTTATTGCGACTGTGTCAGTTATCGAGGAGTAGCATCAGGCAATCCACCATCTACAGGAATTGTTGCTCCAGTTGTCGGCGTTTGGTGTGAGACAAAAAACAGTACTGCATTTGCAACATGGTCGGCTGTAACCTGGGTTTTAAGCAGGTTTCTATTTCTATAATATTCTTCAAGACCCTTTTCATCAAGACCCCTTGCCCGCATTCTGTCAGGACCAATCTTCTGCCAAAGTCCTGACTTTTTTGTTCCATCAGAAAAAACTGCGTCAGGAGCAACCATATTTACTCTTACACCAATCTGTGCAAGTTCCAAACTCGCAACCCTTCCGAGTTGATGAGATGCTGCTTTTGTTGCACTATATGCACCAAAGGCAGAACCTGGTGAAAAAACGTTTTTTGTTGAAATCAGTATAATATCTCCGCCTGTTTTCTGGTATTCAAAGTGATTTGCAAGTTCTTTCAGTATAAAAAGTGTGCCATCAATATTTACCTTCTCAAGTTTTTTGAATTCAGCAATATCCATATCCTTAATTGTTGAAACATAGGCAATCCCTGCATTGATAACTGCTATGTCGAGGCAACCAAAAATCTTAACAACTTTTTTTATACCCCTCGAAACAGAATCATAATCTGTTACGTCTATTTCAATTCCTGTAATTCTATCTCCAAATTCATTATGAAATTCTTTCACAAGATTATTAAGCCGATCACGAGATATATCTGTTGCTGCAACCCGACAGTTTGAACGAAGAAGCCCCCTACATATTCCTGTCCCAATTGCCCCAGCAGCCCCTGTTACAATTGCTACCCTATCTTTCAAATCATATCTGCATTCTGGCTCAGATTTCATGGTATTTTCTCCTATCTTTTTTTAAGTGGCCGAGAAGAAATCTTGCATTTTCTGCTGGGTCCTTTTTATCAAATACAGCACTTCCAGCAACAACAATATCAGGCGCCATCTGTGAAACATCTACGATATTTTCTTTTGTAATTCCGCCATCAACACAAACAAGAATATCTCTGCCAGATTGATTTATTAAAGAGATTGCCTTTTCAATCTTTCTCTGTGTAATCCTGATAAAGGATTGTTCCTGCCAGCCAGGATTTACAGCAAGAATCGTAATCATATCCGCAACATCAAGTACTGATTCTATGGATTCAACAGGAGTTCCAGGATTAATAGCAACCCCGGCAATAATGCCTCTTTCCGGGTCATTGACATTTTTCATTCTTCCAATTAACTGCAAGATGCTGTGGATATGCGCTGGACATGCCTCGAAATGAACAGTTAACATATCTGCACCTGCATCAACAAACCAATTAAGTTTAATATCTGGCTGTGAAATCATAAGGTGAATATCCTTGAGAAATTTTGTTTTTACTGATTTTATAAAGGACGCCCCGATAGTCATGGAGGGACAAAAATTTCCATCCATTACATCAAAATGGATAATATTAACACCTGTATCATCGAGTTTTTTCAGTTCATCCTCAAGATGCATAAGGTCAGAAGAAATAACACCAACACTTAATGTTGGCGTTAAAAAACGCAAATAATTAAGAAAATCACGGCTTGCCATAGTTTATCCTTTTCTTTTTTTTGCTACTGTTTCCTGATAAAATTCATATGCCTGTTCTGGCTTTACATTTTTATGGACAACCATTCTAACTGCCTGTATCATCGCAACAGGATCCTGTGCCTGGAAGATATTTCTCCCCATGTCAACGCCACAGGCACCCTGCTGGATTGCATTATAAGCCATTTTCAGGGCTTCGTCTTCAGGGATCTTTTTTCCCCCTGCAATTACAACTGGAACAGGGCATGATGCTGTAATGGTTTCGAAGTCCTCTTCAACATAGTACGTTTTTACATAGGTTGCACCAAGTTCAGCGCATATCCTACAGGCGAGCCGCATATACTTTGCATCTCTAACAAGGTTCTTCCCAACGGCTGTTACCCCGAGCACCGCAATTCCATATCTCTGTCCTATATCCACAAGCCGTGTCATATTATAAACTGATTGAGTTTCATATTCTCCACCAATAAAAACCTGTACAGCCACAGCAGCAGCGTTCAATCTTATTGCATCTTCAATATCTACTGCTATCTGCTCGTTTGAAAGTTCCTTGAGAATACTCGGGCCGCCGCTTGCCCTGAGTACAATGCCATTGGGATATGTCGGAGGTATTATGGAACGCAAAATTCCTCTTGTCAGCATTAGGGTATCAGAGTATTGAAGAAGCGGCAAAATTGTCACATCAATCCTTTCAAGTCCAGTTGTTGGACCCTGAAAATATCCATGGTCAATTGCCAGCATCACTGTTTTCTTTGTATCAGGGTTAAATATATGGGATAACCGATTTTTCAATCCCCAATCAAAATTGTTTGAACCTTTTAGAAAAAATGGCTTATTCTTCTGCGGAATTTCAGTGTAAAAATTTTTCTCTTTTTTTTCATCTGCTTCAGGCATAGAATCCCCTTGTGTTATCAGATGTAATATCTTTTGATATTATTATACCAGAAAAAATGCGCGGGCAACCAATAACAAACTTCTTACCGAAAATCCTGTATTCCTTGAAAAATGAAATAACTAGTATAGATGCTTGTAATCTAAGAAAGTAGAGCAACTGATAAGTATTACTAATGTTCAACGCAATTGTAATACAAAAAATTGACACATTTCAACAAGTTGATATATTATTTTTAAGAGTATTAAATTTTAACGATGCCTTCCGAGAGCAGGAGGATACTATGAAATATAGAACATTTGGGAAAACAGGTGTAAAAATATCAGAAGTTGGACTTGGTACATGGCAGTTTGGTGGGGTTGACTGGGGAGATATTCAAGAAAAAGATGCCCTTGATATTCTTCATAAATCTGTTGAAAGCGGGGTTAATTTTATTGATACCGCTGATGTGTATGGGATGGGAAGAAGCGAAAAAATAATTGGCAAATTTCTAAAAGAAACAAAAGAAAACATTTATGTAGCAACAAAACTTGGAAGACGCGAAAGAACCAGCAATAATACCTGGCCTGCAAAATATACTGTTGATATGGTGAAAAGAGATATTGAGGATTCATTGAGAAATCTCGGAGTAGATTCTCTTTTTCTTGAACAGTGGCATTGTATTCCAACAGAAATGTTAAAAAGTGGAGAGGCGTTTGAATTACTTGAAACATTTAAGAAAAAAGGTCTTATTCAGCATTGGGGTTGTAGCGTTGAATCAATAGAAGAAGGCCTTATATGTATGGAACATCCTGGATGTGAATCCATTCAGGTGATATACAATATTTTCAGGCAGAAGGTAACCACGGATCTTTTGCCTGTTGCAAAAAAGAAAAACGTTGGAGTCCTCGCAAGGGTACCTCTTGCAAGTGGATTACTTTCTGGAAAATTTAAGAAGGGATATAAATTCCCTGAAAAGGACCATAGAAATTATAATGCTGATGGAGCTGCCTTTAATGTTGGAGAAACATTTGCAGGTATTCCATTCGACAGAGGGGTTGAAATCGTAGAAAAGATTAAAGAAATTCTTAAGCCATCAGAAGAAATAACAATGGCTCAACTAGCATTAAGATGGATACTTGACCATGATGAAGTTTCTTCAGTGATACCAGGTGCAACAAAAATTGAACAGGCAATCAGTAATGCAAAAGCATCATCCATACCATCTCTTTCAAAACAGGTACACATACAGATTGAACAATTGTATAAAACCGAGATTGAGCCATATATTAGAGGAAAGTATTAATTCAGGAAAATTCTGCCGCAACCTCTGATGCTATTATCGCCCATTCTTTTAGACGTTCTGGCTGGTATCTGAGTGTACTTATGTCTTTCATAATAATTTCAACAATACAACCGTTTTCCTTCATTATGCCAACCTCTTCTTTTAATCTTTTTTTAACTAAATCTCTGTTCCATGTTTCACAGGCAAACACTGCAGGATTTGGTTTATATGAAAAAACATACCTATTTTGAATTTTTTTTGCGGCAATCTTAATATCAGCACGAGGGCTGATGGATATCTTTCTTAAATTTTTAACCTGTTGAAGTATTTCTATTTTATTATGAAGTGGCTCACAACAACCATAATAGGTTAAACCAAATTTTTCAAGCCATTTTTTTTCATATTTCAAAGCAAATTCTTCGTGCATCGCAGGGGACACCTCTGAAAAAATCTGACTTGTCGCACACCCCCATTGTTGTTCTGGGCTGATTCCCTTTGTTGAAAATGGAATCTGTGGAAGATCATCAGTATAACCAAGACCACCTGAACCAATCCTGAAATTCCCATTGTTTGGAGAAAGTAATCCCTGCTTTTCAAATTGTTCTAATCTGTAAAGGCAGGCATCAACAAACCTTTCAATAAGGGCTCGGGCAAAATCAGGCTTCATAGCAAGTGCCAAAAGAGCATCCTCAACTCCTGTCAACATAACAAGATAATCCCAGGGGGCAAACCACGTCATACCAACACCATAACTTTCAACTTTCAGCGTATCGCAAAAGATGTCTCTGAGAATTTCACATTTTTCTTCAGTAAGAGCCCAGTCAACTGTTATCTCAGGGAATCTTATTTTTGAAATATCCTCCATATTTTTTATCTGTGGAATGAAATGTCTCGAAACTATTCCAGAATTCTTAGAGGAAGCATACTCAGCATCAGGAGAAATACCAAAACCAGTATCATATATCGCAACAGGAATCCTATAAACCTGCTCAACAACCATATCTGCCCTGACATTGTGCCACATATAAATAAGAACTCTTAAATTAAACTCAACCTCTCTTGCAAATTTATTTTTACACCTGCAAACAAGTTCTCCTCTTTCTTCAATCTCATTCCATGGAACCTCATTAATCCACACAAGAGGTCTTCCTGGTTTTAGATTATTTAAGCGTTTCCATTCTGAAATAGTTGATTTGTGCACAGGTAGGGCTGCTATTTCTGCAACATGATGGGCGAGATCCTTAAGAATTACCCTTTCTTCATTGTTGATATTATTATAATTTACCTGATTCTTTTGCGAATCCATATGTATCAACAGCAATGGCTAATTCTTCATTGGTTGGTATAACAAAAATCTTTATTTTTGAATCAGTTGTACTAACTTCCTGTTCCTTTCCGCGGGCAGATTTATTTTTTTCAATGTCAATAATAATTCCAAATTTTTCAAGCCCGCTAAGAGATTTTTCTCTTACTATTGGCTGGTTTTCTCCTATCCCGGCAGTAAAAACTATTCCATCTACTTTTTCAAGGATAGCAAGGTATGCACCAATATATTTTTTTACCCTATAGCAGAAGATATCAATTGCGAGTGATGCCATTTTATTACCTTTAGATGCACTTTCAACGATACTTCTAAAATCATTTGAAACTCCTGATATTCCAAGAAGCCCACTATCCTTATTAAGAATCTTGTTTACTGTAGGTGGATTCATACCAAGGTTTTCCATCATGTACAGAATAATCCCAGGATCAACATTACCACTGCGGGTTCCCATCACAAGTCCTTCAAGAGGCGTAAAACCCATACTCGTGTCAATAGATTTCCCGTTTTTTATGGCTGTGATACTACAGCCATTCCCTAAATGACAGGTGATTAGATTAACATCATATTTATGCCTGCCCATTATCTCTGCAAATCTCCTTGCCACATACCTGTGAGATGTACCATGAAATCCATATCTTCTTATCTTATACTTTTCATAAAAGTTAAATGGAAGGGCATAAAGATATGCAACATTTTCTATTGTTGTATGAAAAGCAGTATCAAAACATGCAACCTGAATGCTTTCTGGAAAGTATTTTTCTGCTGCGCATATTCCTTCAAAATTGGCTGGATTATGAAGAGGGGCAAGTGGTATAAACTCTTTGATTTTATCTTTTACCTTCTGGTCAATAACCATACTTCCTGTAAATTCCTCACCGCCATGAACAACCCTGTGGCCTACTCCCTGTATTTCAGCAAGATTTTTTACTACACCATACTCAGGACTAACCAGAAGATTTGCTATTATTGAGAGACCCTGCCTATGGTCAATAACTGTTTCTGTCCTCTGAAAAGATTTATCAGTTGTATAGTTAATAATCGCATCTTTGCTTCCAATTTTTTCTATTAATCCACTGGCAATAAGGATATTTTCAGGCATCCTGAACATCTTAAATTTTATTGAAGAACTTCCACAGTTTATAACAAGTATGTTCATTGTTTAAGATATTTTTCTATAAAGTCAACTGCCTTCCCAACTGTCTTAACCTGGAGTGCTGCATCCTCTTCCATTTCAATGTCAAATTCTGCCTCAAAGGCAGCAACAAGTTCTAAACTCTGCACACTTTCAGCCCCAAGGTCTTCAACAAATCTGCTTTCTGATGTTATCTTCTCTTCGTCTACACCAAGTATATTGCTAACAACTTTTTTTACCCTTTTTTCAATCTCTGCCCTATCCATTTCTTCTCCCTTTTATTTTGCCCTGAAACTCTTCGTAACATAGGTTTTTCTTATTTCCGCTGTAATTTCAAATACCTTCCTAATAACATTTTCTTCTTCCTGAGAAAGGGTTTTTCCTCTTCTACCCATAGCAGCCTTTGCAGTTTTTATCATTTCTCCAAGTCCAAAACCCTTCATAAATTTGTTGTTCACATACCAGACAAAGGAAGGAAAAAATTTTGGCAAAATTCCGCCTGCTGTAATGTTGCACATTACACCCACAGAGGTTCCTGTATTAAAAAGTGTTCCAATACTGGTTTTTGTATGATCCCCAATAATAGAGCCAACCTTCAAACTTCCTGTATCCACGGGTTTTCCATTTACATAAACAGAAACTGTTGAATAATCGTTTTTTAGATCACTGTTTGTTGTCAGGGCTCCAAGGTTAACAAATTCACCAATATAGGCATGTCCTACAAAACCATCATGGTATTTATTCGAATATCCTTGAATTACACTTTCTTCAAGTTCTCCTCCAACTCTGCAAAAAGGACCTATGGTATTTCCCTCTCTAATGCTTGCGCCTGGCATAATCTGTGTACCTTCGCCAATATAACAGGGGCCTTCTATCCTGGCAAAGGGAAAGATTTTGACATCCTTATCTATAAACACAGGACCCGAATTTGTATCAAGGACAGCAAGCGGATGAACATCCGCGCCCTCTGCAATAAAGACATCATTTTCTCCATGTATTACTGCTTGATTCGAAAACTTCCCTTCAATGCCCTTTTTTCCTTTTGAAATAAAATCTTTTTTCAACATTTCTGAATTTTCAAGCACAAAATTCCAGGGAAAGTGCATTATTTTTGTTTTTGTCTCAATACGTGGAAGTCCAACAGCAAAATCAAGAATTGATTTAAATCCATTTTCAGAGTGCTTCAATACATTTTCTTTTTTAATAAATGCATATGCAAGTTCATTATCAAAAAACCATGCGGCTTCTCTTTCAGGAGTGAATGAAAAATCAGAATCCACAAGACACCTTCCATCAATAATCAACAAATCATCCTGCAAAAAAGATGGGTCATTCACAGGATAAGGATACCTGCTGCGGACAAGATCGCAAAGGTAATCTCTTACATATAAACCAGTGTCCTTTATCTTGATAGTATTTATTATTCTTTCAATAAGTGTATACATGCCGCATTTCAATTCAAAAACTGGTCTTATATAGGAAATCGGGGTAAGGTCAATCCATGTTTCAGTTTCGTAAATAACAAGTTTCATATTAGTCCTTCGTTATGATAATAAACAGGTTATTGTTGCTACTCCAACAATATCAGAAGGTTTTGCACCTCTCGACAGATCGCTTACTGGTTTTGCAAAGCCCTGAAGAATAGGTCCGTATGCTTTTGCACCTGCAAGATATTGTGTAATCTTATATGCGATGTTCCCGGCATCAAGGTCTGGAAAAATTAATACATTTGCCCTTCCAGCAACTCTACTTGGCTCTTTGAGTTTTTTTTGTGCGACTGATTCAGAAATAGCAGTATCTACCTGAAATTCTCCATCATAGGCAGTATCCGGGTCCTTAGAGCGAGCAATCTCAACTGCTTTGATAACCTTATCTACATCAGGATGGGATGCGCTTCCTTTTGAAGAAAAAGAAAGAAAAGCAACCAGAGGTTCACTATCCATCATTTTTCTATAACTTCTGGCTGTTGACACTGCAATATCTGCAAGGGTATTACTGTCAGGAGATATATTAACAGCGCAGTCAGCATAAAAAAATATTCGACTATCCGGCATCTCCATAATAAAAAAACTTGAAGGGCTTTTAATCCCTTGTTGATATCCAACTGTAAGTGATGCTGCCTGAATTACTTCTGCTGTGGTGCTTGCTGCGCCTGCAACCATAGCATCGGCTCTTCCTGAAGCAACCAGCAACCCTGCAAAAACCAGTGGTTTTTTTACAAGATGCATCGCAACCTTTTCAGGGATATTTGGTCTTTGTTTCTGGTAGATTTTTGACAGTTCTTCAATAATCTGCGGGTTTTTTGTATCAATAATATCAACATCGCAAGGGGATATACCAGATGCAGAAATATTTTTTTGGATTTCTTCTGGATTTCCAGGTAGTATTGGCCTGGCAATTGATTGTTTACTTATAGAGGCAGACGCTTCAAGGATTCTATTATCCCAGATCTCTGGAAACACAACACTCTTTTTTAATGTGCGCGCTTTAGTAATAAAACTATCAAGTATACTCATAGAGTTTAGAAAATCTCTTTGCCAATTGTCCCTTCTGCTTCTTCAACAAATCTGTAGTAATCTATCCTGTTTAATTCTGAGGCAGCATCCTCATCCAGAAAATATGTACACCTTTTATGTATCTGTAAAGCAGAAGCAGAAATCAATCCTGTAATAGGACCTTCTATTGCCTTTGCAATAATCTGTGCCTTTTTCTTGCCGCTGGCAATAAGAATAATTTCTTTTGCTTCGAGAATTGTCCCAACTCCCATTGTAATCGCAAATCTCGGGACCTGATTTTTATCCTTAAAAAATCTTGAATTATCCTCTATTGTTTGTGCATCGAGGGCAATCAAACGTGTCCTGGAGGAAAGAGGCGAACCTGGTTCGTTAAATCCAATATGCCCATCACTGCCAATGCCGAGAACCTGCAAATCAATTCCACCTGAATTCTTTATTTGCTGTTCATACCATAAACAGAAATCTTCAAGGTTTTTTGTAGTACCATCCGGTACCATTGTTCTGGATTTATCAATATCAATATGATTAAAAAGATTTACATCCATAAAATATCTATAACTCTGTGGATGATCTCCTCTTAGACCATAGTACTCGTCAAGATTAAAGGTTTTGACATTCTTAAAACTTAGAAGATTTTTTTGGTTCATATTAATAAGGGCAGAATATAAACCGAGTGGACTTGAACCTGTTGCTAGACCAAGTACAAAATTATCCTTTTTTTCTATTCTTGATTTTACCAATTCTGCTGCTAATAAACTAATTTCTTCATAGGTTTTCCTGATTATCACCCTCATTTTCATCCTCCTCTGGTAAAGAAGAT
Organism: candidate division TA06 bacterium ADurb.Bin131; assembly: GCA_002070645.1. Lineage (GTDB taxonomy): Bacteria > Ratteibacteria > UBA8468 > B48-G9 > DTJG01 > DTJG01. Next base: position 15,254 of record MWDQ01000077.1, on the reverse strand, counting down.
GGAAGATCTCCGAGATATTTCAATCCCAGTGATATCTTTTTCGCTTCAGGGTCAATCTCAAGAATAATAACATCAATCTTCTGTCCTTTTCTAAGAACATCAGAAGGATGTTTTATAGGTGTATCAGAAATATTTGAAATATGCAGCAATCCATCTACCCCCTTTTCTAACTCAACAAAAGCACCAAAATCAGTTATATGATAAACCTTTCCTTTTACAACAAGTCCAGCAGGATATTTTTTTACTATCTCTGGCCAAGGATTTGGTTCCATCTGTCTTAAACTAAAAGAGATTTTTTGCTCTTCTTTTTTAATGTCGATAACCTTCAAACTTATGGAATCACCCATTGCAACCACATCCGATGGATGCCTTACCCTACCTGTCCAGGAAAACTCTGATATATGAAGAAGACCTTCTATGCCATCTTCAAGTTTTATAAATGCACCATAATCAGTAATATTGACAACCTTACCTTCAACAATTGAACCTATGGGATATTTTGCTTCAACATCATCCCATGGATTTTTTGTTCTTTGTTTTAGACCAAAAGAAACAACCTGTTTTTCGAGATTAACATCAAGGACCATAACCTCTATATCTTCTCCAACAGAAAGCATCTGAGATGGATGTGTTATACGACCCCACGCCATGTCATTAAGATGAAGAAGCCCAACAACATTATTATCAGTCTCAATAAAAGCGCCATAATCAACAAGATTTTTTACCTTTCCTTTAACGATGGTTCCCTTCTGAAGATTCTCGAGAAATTCCCTTTTCTTTTCTTCCTTTTCTTCTTCAAGGTATTTTCTTCTCGAAACCACCACGTTCTTTCTTTGCTTATCAATCTTAATAATCTTAAAGGTACTTTCCAGATTTACAAATTGTGATGGATTGGTTACTGGTCTTATATCTGTTTGAGAACCAGGCAAAAATGCAAAAATCCCTATGTCAACCTTGAATCCACCCTTTACCCTTTGTAGAATTGTTCCAGAAATTGGTTTATCTTCTTCAAAATACTTTTCAATTCTGTCCCAGTTAAGCATGATATCTGCTTTTTCTTTTGAGAGAAGTATAAGCCCATTTGGATCAGGATCAAGGGATTCAACGATTAAATCAATTTCCATTCCTGGTTTTATCTTATCCTGTTCGCTTTTGAATTCTTCCCGCAAAACATATCCTTCTGTTTTATAACCAAAATCAACAATAACCTCTTTGTCAATACGAATTACAGTTCCTCTAATCAGAGAACCAGGCTTAAACGAAAGCAGTTTTTCTTCGAGTATCTTTCCGATATCGATGTCATCCATCTTGTATTACCCCCTATGATTTTTTTGCGCTGGATGATTCCTTAAAATCCTGAGGATTTCTTTGATACAACTAACATCCGTAGACGCACCAGAAATTATACCAATTTTTTGAAAATTTGCAAAACTGAGTTTTTTAACCTCCTCTGGCGTTTCTACAAGAATTGTATTTTTATTAATCTTTTTTCCAGTAAGCACGAGTTTTTCTGTGTTTGAACTTTTCCTGCCACCCACCACGATTAATAAATCCACATTACCTGCAAGTTTTAATGCCTCGCTCTGTCTTTCAATACTCACAGGACATATTGTATTAAAAATCGTAATCTTTTCTGCTGGAATACGCTTCAAAATTCTGGTTATCGCAGTTCTATAAAGATTCAGAGAAAGAGTGGTCTGACCAATAATTGCCCATCTCGCTGCCTTTATGTACGAGAAGTCAGTATTGCTTTGTGGGTTAACAATTGTACAATTTTTGCCTGCGATTTTTTTCATTGCTTTTATTTCTGGGTGCGCAGAATCACCTACAAGAAAAATAAAGTTTTTATCAGCAGACAAAACCCTTATAAGATTCTGAACCTTTTTTACAAATGGGCAGGTTGCATCATAAATAATAGATGTTTGTTTTTTTACTTTTTCAAGTATATCTGGCGGCAATCCATGGGACCGTATAATAAAAGGGCATCCCTTTATTTCAGAAATACTGGTTACAACCCTCATACCCTTTTCCTTCAATTCAGTCATAACAAGGTCATTGTGAACAAGATCTCCGAGGGACACAAGACATTTATGCTTATCAAGAATTTTCTTCGCTAATTCCACTGCCTTTGTCACGCCAAAACAAAATCCAATTGAACGAGCTGTAATAATAGTCCTCTTTTTCATTCTGAAAGCTCCGATATTTTCTGCATAATCTGGTCTGCAATCTCCTGATATGGTTGATTTTCTGGAAAAAAACAGGGTCTGCCAATATTGATTATAATCTTTCCTGGTCTTATAAAATTTCTATATGGTGGCAGTGCCTTGAAAGAACCTTTAATATAAACAGGTATCACAGGAACCTTTGTACGGGTTGCTATAAGTCCTATTCCTGGTTTCCCAGGCAAGATTTTTCCTGTTCTTGATCTTGTTCCTTCAGGGAAAATCAACATACTTTTTCCTCTTTTGATAATGTCTATTGCACAGCGTATATCTGATCTACCGACATTTGTTTTTGAAATAGGAATCGCTCCCAATTTTGTAATAAGCAATCCAAAAAGGCCAACAAGTTGTTCTTGTTTTGTAAAGTATGAGATGGGTTTATTGCAAATATATCCAATAAGTGGCGGGTCAAGAAAACTCGTATGATTTGAAGCAATAATAAAATTTCCATGCTGCGGAATATTTTCTTTACCTTTTATTTCAAGTTGAAATAGTATTTTAAAAACAAAGAAACCGAGTGCTTTAGCAGCCATCCACAAAATTTTATTAGATTCACCTGGGGACGATTTTTTATCAACTTCTTTCATATTTTTTTATCCTTCTAAAATGTTTGTTATTGATATTTATTTCTCAATGATATCCTCGAGAGGAGTTATGGCTATAACCTTGCTTCTTGGAATAATAACCCTTTTCCTGTTAACAACAAGTCCATCTTTTTTTACCTTCATCAGATACTCGTGTTTTGTTATGTTAACCTCAGATGTATCGAATGCATCTGCCTCTAAAAGATAATAATACTGGGTATCTACGTCTACCAGTGTTCCAATATAAACCCATCTGCTTTCAGTATCAAGGATAACCTTTTTAGAAACAAAATCAAACGGTTTTTCCATTATCAAAATCTAAGATTATTGTTACAGGGCCATCATTCAATATTTCAACTGCCATATGTCTTCCAAAATCACCTGCAATAATCTTCCCTGAGTAAAAACTTCTGCACGATTTAATAAACATATTAAAAAATTGTTCAGCCAAGGATGGTTGCATCGCCATAAGAAAATCAGGTCTGTTTCCTCCCCGGGTATTTGCATAAAGCGTAAACTGAGAAACAATCATTAAATCACCAGAAATATCCATTATGCTGAGATTCATCCTTTGTTTATCGTCTGAAAAAATTCTCAGTTTTAGTGTTTTTCGAACTACTGGCTCTATCATTGATTCATTATCATCTCTCCCGAAACCAACAAAAATAACCATTCCTTTGTTGATAGAACCTTTTAAAATTCCATTAACCTCGAGAGAAGCGTGGCTTACCCTCTGAATCACAAGTTTCATATTCTCCTTAAAATAATAATTGAAATATAGTGTATGCCAGATGGCATTATTTGACAAACAGAGCCAATGAAATTAAATTATTTCTATGCATAAATTTATGAAAATAACAGGTTCAGGTAATGATTTTGTTATGTTCAATAACCTGAAAAGGGTGGTAAAAAATAGAAGGCAGATTGCAATTCAGGTTTGCAGACAAAAATATGGTGTTGGTGCTGATGGCGCTATATTTCTCGAAAAATCCAGAAAAGCCGACTACAGAATGAGGATATTTAATCCTGATGGTTCAGAAGCAGAAATGTGTGGAAATGGTCTTCGATGTCTTGTTCGTTTTATCCATGAACAAAAACTTTCAAGAAGAAAAAAATTCCTTATTGAAACCCTCGCGGGAAATTATAAAACATTTATCAATGGCTTTGATGTTTCAATTGAGATGTTTCTTGTTGAAAAACCGCGGTTTAATATTAATCTCGAGATTAATGGAACCAAGATTATTGCGCATCTTATGAATACAGGGGTTCCCCATGCGGTTATTATCGTTGAGGATGTTGAAACACTTGATGTAAAAAAATATGGACCTTTAATAAGATACCACAGAACATTTCAACCATCCGGAGCAAATGTTGACTGGCTCCAGATTATAAACAGGCATTTCGGGAAAATCCGTACATACGAAAGAGGTGTTGAGGATGAAACACTTGCCTGTGGAACAGGTATTGTAGCCAGTGTTATATGCGCGGCAATGCTCAACAAATTTTCAAGTCCTGTAGAGATTGAAGCCCGCTCCGGAGAAAAATTGAATGTCTCATTTGCAGATGACTTCAGTCAGATATTTTTTAAGGGAAAAACAAAACTGGTTTTTGAAGGACAATGGATTAACAGGTGACAGAAAGTAAACCTTCAGCAGCCTGGATATTTCTAACCATTTTTGCCTCTGGGATTATCACACAAAAATTTATATCTATACCTGAATCATATCTTTTTCCTCTTTTTGTTTTTTCAGCAGTTTTTTTATTGTTCCTTTCAATAAAATTCGCAAGAATTTCAAACTGGTTTGCACTTATTTTTATTTTCATTACTGGCATATTTTGCGCTGGAAAGACAGATATTGGGTATGAAAAACAAATCCCATTTTTCCCTGATAAGGTTATCTCCATAACTGGGGAAGTAGTTGATGTTAAAGAAAGAGGGTCAGTTTTAGTTCTTACAATCGGAAACACAAGTTTTTTTAATGGGAAAATATGGATAAAATCAGGGGTAATTGTAAAAACATCATTGTCTCAAAATAAACAGGTATACGAATCTGACTGGGTATTGATTGATGGAATAAAATCCATCAAAAAGGAAAGAAATCAAATATTCGTCTATGCCAGACATTATAAAATTATAGAGCCACAATCATATTACGGAAGGTTTAGATACAAAACACAGGTTTTTACAGAAAATATTACAAGAAGATGGTTTAGATACCATGGACAGGCAGCATCTATTTTTCAGATGATGGTATTCGGAAATAGCCGGCAATCCCCAGATGTTAAAGATGTTTTTATACGAACAGGCACATATCATCTTTTAATTGTTTCTGGAATTCATCTCGGATACCTTTTGATTTTTTTAAGGATTCTTGCATTTCCCATCAGAAAGTTTGAACAGGTCCACTACAAGATTTTCAATCTTCTTTATCTTGCGGCAGTTATTTTCTACTCGGCAGTAACAGGTTTTAACACCCCTGTTATAAGAGCAGCATTGATGTTTGGAATATATCTTTTTTCTGAAATCATTGAAAGACCTATAAGTAGTATTGACTGTATAGGATGGGCTGGCTCTGTGATACTTTTTTCAAACCCCTTTAATCTTTTTGATATGGGATTCCAGCTTTCTTTTACTGCAACAACAGGGATTGTGCTTACAATGAAATATATCCCTGTAATAAAAAAAATTCCATCCTGGATTGATTCAACAATAAGGACAAGTATAGGCGCACAGTTTTTTACAATGCCTGTACTTCTTGGGAATATCGGTACATTTTATCCAGCTGGATTTATCGCTAATCTTTTTCTTGTGCCTTTTGGTGGGATTGTTGTTGGACTCGGATTCATTTTTTTAATAGTTGGCTTCCTCAGACAAATTTTTATCCTGCCGCTTGTAAAATTTACTGAGTTTTTCTGGATTGGCGCAAAAATTTTCTCTATAGCATCGCCCACTATTTGCTGGACACCAGGAATTTTAATGGCAATAATAATCTATCTCCTTATATTTATGATTATCTTCAGAAATAAATGGAAATTTTTTGCTTTGCCTGCGATATTTTTAACAATTTTCTGGCTTGGCCTTAATTTTATAGGCAAACCACCAGCAGTAAAACAATCTTCCTGTATAGTAAAAGATAACGAAAGTATTATATTTTTCCCATGTAATAAGGTTTTATGTCTCATTGAAAAAAAGGATTTTACAATCGCTCTACTCTCAATGAAAGAGGACATTTCAACACTCACTCCTGCGATTGAAGAAATAAAATCTACTGGAAAAGACGCTATTTTTATGTTTGTTGACTATAGCCATGATATATTTGAACCTCTTTCAATCATTGTTACTCAAATAAAACCAGTTGCGATTATTGACAATCCAGATATCAGAAAACACCCTGCATATGGCTATAGAAAGTGTTTTGTCCTCGGAAAGATGAATATAAAACAGAAATTCTGGAATTTTCTCAGTCCATTTGAGGGAATTCGAGTTGTTTACAATGGTAAAAATTCAGTGGTAATCGAGTATAAAACTAAGGATAAAACAAGCATTATTTCAACATATTTGAACTCAAAAATCTTCGAGGTTCTTCCTTTTTCACCAAAATATCACACTATCTATGCAACGGATATCGCACTTTCAAAAAAACTTGCAGGATATCTTGAGGAATATGGAACAGAAAAACTGATATACAAGAAGATTGTTTATAATACAGTGGACACTCCGTGTGATTTTAAAATTATCAAAATAAAAAACAATCCTATTTCAGACCATTAAACACAATAGTTCTGTTTCTTCCCTGTCTTTTTGCCTCGTAAAGGGCAATATCCGCTTTTCTAATTAGATCTTCATATGTATCAGCATCGCAGGGAAAACACGCAATACCAAAACTAATTGTAAGATCTCCTCCTGGCTGAAACTCTTCACCAGGAAACTCCACATCTTTAATCTTATTTCTTATGGCATCACTTATGTAAAATGCTGTATCCTTGTGGGTATTTGGAAATATTATTACAAACTCCTCTCCTCCGTATCTCGCAACAATATCTGAACCTTTGATGTTTTGATGGAGAATTTCTGCTATATCCCTTAAAAGTTTGTCTCCAGCAGGATGTCCGTTTCTGTCATTATAAATCTTGAAGTTGTCTATATCGCACATTGCAAGGGAAACATGGAATTTTTCTTCTCTTGCCTGTTTTGTTATTTTTTCAATATAGAACTGGAAATGCCGCCTGTTATAAAGATGAGTAAGAGGGTCTGTGATCGATAAAACCTTTGTTTTTTCAATCAATTCTGCATTTTCAATAATTAAAGATATTGGTACTGAAATTAGTTTTAGGAGAGATAAATCCTTTTGTGTAAAAACCCTCTGATTTTTTGAAAATACTCCTATTACACCAACAGTTTCTTCCTTTTTATTTTTTAGTGGCACAAGGATAAAAGAAGAAACTCCTGTTGTTTCAAGAAATTTATATCTCGGGAAAGAATTCAGATTATTGATAAGAATTGGGTATGCTTGTGTTGCAATTTCTTCAAATGTCTCTTCTGGAAGATTAATACTTCCACCTTTAATGTCCTGGAAAAAGTGTTCACCAAATAATTGTACAATGACTACTTCTTTCTTAAAGAAATTACTGATACTCTGATTAACATGACTCAATATTTCTTCCATCGAAACATCTTTTCCAAATATATCCATTATTTCGACAATTGCTGAAAAAATGGCTGATTCTACCTCATAATCATTAATCTTCAGTTTACATTTTTCAAGGTCCTGGGTAAGAGAATAGATTTTATCTTTAAAGAAAATGTTTGAGGTAATTCCTAAGATAATAAGGAACCCCACAGAAACATCAAGCATCACAAAATAATAAACGCCCTCATACTGGACACCATGAAGAAAAGATATATTAATCCATAAAAGCCAGCATGCAATCAGGAAAAAAAGAATATTCCTAAATCTTATCAGACGATATCTCCGCCTCCTTTACTTTTTCGAGAATTTGATTAAATTCTTCAGGTTTTTTGTATGCCATATCCGCAAGCATCTTTCTATTAACCTTAACTCCAATAGAATTTAAACCATGGATAAACCTGCTGTATGAAATCCCCCCTTCCTCACATGCAGCAGATATTCTAACTATCCACAAACTTCTGAAATCTCGTTTCTTCTGCCTTCTATCCCTGTAGGCATAATCCTGCCCTCTTTCTGCAAATTCTTTAGCCCGTTTGAATTGTTTGGATCTACCCTGCCTATATCCCTTAGCAAGTTTAAGTATCTTTTTTTTTCTGCGTCTTCCTGCTGGTTTGTTTGTTGCTCTCGGCATTTTTTAATCTCCTGAATTATGAATAAGGAAGCATCTTTTTTATCATCTTTGCCTGTGCACCTTCAAGTATCTTAGATTTTGCAAGTCGTCTTTTTCTTTTTGAGTTTTTCTTTGTGAGTATATGGCTCTTACCACTTCTGTAATGTTTCACCTTACCTGTTGCAGTTATCTTAAACCTTTTAGCAACGGATTTTCTTGTTTTTAATTTTGGCATCGAAACTCCCTTTTATGAATATTTACTTTACCACACCTCTTAACCTACTTTTGTGCTTTTTAAGAAATACAACTCACAATTTCCTTAATATGGAATAAGAATCACATTAAGAAATCTTCCTTCCTCGTGCGGACTTTTTTCAATCTTCGCAAGTGGACCGAGGTCTGCTATAAGTTTTTGTAGAACATTATAACCCCGCTCTTTGTGAAGAATTTCTCTTCCCCTGAAGGAAACAGAAACCTTCACCCTGTATCCTTCCCTTAAAAATTCCTCTATATGTTGCTTCTTAAAATTATAATCGTGTTCGCTTATTTCAGGTCTGAGACGGATTTCCTTTATCTGAATTGATTTCTGTTTTTTCTTTGCTTCCTTTTCTTTCTTTTTTTGTTCGTAAAGAAATTTTTTGAAATCAAGTATCCGACAAACAGGAGGATTTGCGTTCGGAACTATCTCTACAAGATCCATCAGGCGTTCCTTAGCCATTGCTATGGCTTCATCTCTTGGCACTACCCCCATCTGCTGGCCGGTTTCACTTATTAATCTTACCTGAGGCGCCCGAATCCTATAATTAATATTATACCTGCGGGGGTCGATATTTTCTCCTTTTTGCTTTTCTAATTATTATACCTGAAAGTACGATTTCTGCAAATTAAATGTCTATTTCTATCTTCCTTGCATTATCAATGGATTTAATTTTTTCAATAAGTTCTTCAACTAAAAACACCCCTACCATTCCTTTTTTATGCAACCTTACTGCAACTGTATTCGATAATTGTTCTTTTTCACCAATAACCGCAATAATAGGAATTTTTTCATTTTCAGCAAAACGAATTTTTTTGTTTAATGACTCTTGAGAAGCATCTATTTCTGCTCTGATTTTATTTTTTTTACAACATATGAGAACTTCTTCTGCGTATGGAATAAATCTATCTGCAATCGTCAAAATTTTCACCTGAACTGGAGAAAGCCATACTGGGAAATTCCCACTGTAATGTTCAATTAGAATCCCGAAAAATCTTTCAAGAGAACCCATAATTGCCCTGTGTATCAAAATCGGTCTTTCAAATTTATTATCCTGGTTTACATACTTTATTCCAAATCTCTCTGGAATATTAAAATCAACCTGTATTGTTGAGCATTGCCATGTTCTTTTAAGGCAATCCTTTATTTTGATATCAATTTTTGGTCCATAAAAAACGCCTTCTCCAGGATCAATCTGATACTGAAGATTCTTTTTAATCAAAGCATTTTCAAGCGCTTTTGTCGCTTTTTCCCAGTTTTCTACTGTACCAACGAATTTATCGGGTCTTGTTGATAAAAATATCTCATACTCAGAAAAACCAAAACTTGATAAAAAATACATAACAAGGTCAAGAACATCAACCACCTCGGTTTCTATTTGATCCGGCCTACAAAAAATATGGGCATCATCCTGTGTAAAACCCCTAACTCTTAATACCCCATGAAGTACACCGTCTTTTTCGTATCTATAAACAGTTCCAAGTTCAGCCCATCTTATTGGAAATTCTCTATAACTATGCAGAGTTGACTGATAGATAAGAATATGAAATGGACAGTTCATTGGTTTTAATTGATAAGAGATACCATCTTCAATATTCATTGGAGGATACATGTTTTCTTTATAAAAGGATAGATGGCCTGATTTTTCCCAGAGTGAAATATCTGCAATATGAGGAGTATAAACAATCTGATACCCTCTTTCAAGATGGGTATCTTTCCAGAAGTCCTCGATAACCTTTCTTGTTATTCCGCCTTTTGGATGCCAGTAGACAAGACCAGGACCATATTCAGGGTGAAGCGAAAAAAGACCAATAGCAGGGCCAAGAATCCTGTGATCTCTTTTTTTTGCTTCCTCAAGATTTTTAAGATATTCTTTAAGTTCTTCAGCAGTCGTAAAACAAACTCCATAAATTCTTTGAAGTGTTTCTCTATTTTCGTTTCCCTTCCAGTAAGCAGAGGATATATTCATAAGTTTAAAGTGTTTAACCTGGCCTGTTGATGAAACATGCGGGCCAGCACATAAATCAATAAATTCCCCTTGTTTATAAAAAGAAACCTTTTCATCAGGTATTTCTGATAAAATTTCGAGTTTAAGTGGCTCGTCTTTAATAATTTCTGCTGCCTTATTCTTTTCACATTCAATTCTTTCAATCTTTAGATCTTCCTTTATGATTTTTTTCATTTCATCTGTTATTTTTTTGATGTCATCCGGGGTAAATGGTTCTTTCCTGAAAAAATCATAATAAAAACCATCCTCAATTGCAGGGCCAATACCAAGTTTCGTGTCAGGGTATAATCTTTTCACAGATTGAGCGAGAATATGTGAAGCAGTATGCCTTAATGCATCAAGATTATTTTCAAAGTTTTTTTTCATTTTCACAATATCTTATAGATATTTATCCCGCTAAATTACAATCAATCATTTTTGTAGAAATGCAATTTCTCACAGAAAAACAATAAATTTTATCCTTTATTATACAAAAAAAATAAGCGGGGCCGACGGGGTTCGAACCCGCGACCTCCGGATCGACAGTCCGGCATTCTAATCCGCTGAACTACGGCCCCTTTTTTGTTAATAATTATACCTTTGGTCCAGGGTAGTGTCAAAAAAGCATTTATGGTATGCTATTTAAGAAAATGGAAAAAATGAGCCCAAAACAAAGAATTACATCAATACTCAATAAAAAACCGCATGACTGTCTTTCATGGACAGTCCTTATAGATAACAATACCCTTGATTTGTTGCCAGATCGATTGAAAGGAAACTATGGGATTGATTTCTACAGGTATATCAAATGCGACATACTTCTTTTGAATGGATGGAACACACCATATGTTTTTAGATCTCCTGAATTACACTGGTCAAAGGAAGTAACTGTGGAAACCTTTGAAGAAAATGAGAAGGTAATAAGAAAGATAAAAACAAAGGATGGGGATTTAACCGCTATCTATGGGAAAAATGGACATCCATTAAAATATATGATTGATTCCAGAAAAGCCATAAAGATATATACATCCCTGTGGGAAGAAGCAAATTTTGTAGGATATGATGACAGCGAAACACTCAAAAAACTTGAAAATCTTGTTGGCGAAGATGGTGTTATAACAAGATTCTGGGGTCCATCAACTATTCCAAGATTACTTGAAATGGATATGGGAACAGTAAATTTTTATTATCTTCTTTATGATTATCCTTCTGAGATGGAAAATTTGATTAACACAATCCACAAAAAGGAATTAGAGGCATTCAAGATATTATCTGAAGGACCATGCAATTGTGTGATACTGGTTGAAAATACAAGTACTCATTATATCAGTCCACAGGTTTACAAAACATTTAATATGCCACATCAGCAGGAATTTGTAGAAATAATCAAAAGTTCAGGGAAGACTGCTATCCTTCATATGTGCGGACATATAAGAAAAATTCTTCATTTAATCAAAGAAACAGGATGCGATGGCATTCACGCGCTCACACCTCCGCCAACAGGCGATACCCCTTGGGAGATTGCGCTGGATATTCTTGGACAGGATACAATCATTATCAGTGCACTCGACCCTTCGGTTTTTCTTCTCAATAAAATTGATGATATACCGCGTATCCTTGAACTTCTTATCACCAAAAGATTGAAAGAATCAAACTTTATACTCGGGGTGTTTGCAGATGGGATAAAAGTCGAACCAGAAAGATTCTGTGTAATTTCACAATGGGTTGAACAAAATAAAAAATAATTAAAAACTCATGCTTTCAAGTCGTTTTATTCTTTCTTCTATGGGTGGATGTGTTGAGAAAAGTGCAAAAAATGACTTTGCAGAAAAAGGATTAACAATAAAAAGATGGCTTGTTGACGGATTTGCATTATTCATTGGAATGACAGAGGTCCCTTTTACAAGTTTTCTCAACGCGTTTGCAAGACCATACGGATTTTGAGTAATCCGCGCTCCTGTCTCGTCAGCAAGATATTCTCTGTTTCGAGAAATTGCAAGTTGAATAAGCATTGCTGCTATTGGTAAAAGTATTGCAAAAAGAAGCATTGCAATAACAGAAAGAATATTTCCACCTCTATCAGAATCCCTTCCTCCACCACCAAACATTGCTGCAAACTGCAACATTCTTCCAATCATGGTTATTGCGCTTGCAAGCGTTGCAGCGATCGTGGCTACAAGAATATCCCTGTTTTTTATATGAGACATTTCATGCGCTATTACTCCTTTAAGTTCTTCTCTATCGAGAATATCGAGAATCCCTTCTGTAAACGCAATTGACGCATGATTTGGATCTCTTCCTGTTGCAAAAGCATTTGGACTTTTCGAAGGTACAATATAAACTTCTGGCTTTGGAACTCCTGCGGACATTGCAACCTCAGATACCAAACTGTGAAGTTCTGACATCTGGTTTTCGGGAACCTTGACAGCAGAATTCATCGCAAGTGCTATTTTATCTCCTGCAAAGTATGAAATAAGGTTCATTGCAAGTGCAAAGATAAATGCAACAATAATCCCATCTGTGCCAAAAAGGCTTCCGATATAGATAAGGAGAACACTTAAAAGTCCTAATAAAACAATACTCCTTATTCTTGCGCCCATAATACAACCTCCGTAATTCTATAATAGGTATTTTTGTTTTTTACTCTGTTGACCCAAAACCAATATTCCATGCTTCTTTTTAAAATTTAGATGCACAGTACTAACAAAAGTTGCGGTATAATTATATCATGAACAGAAAAATAATGATAAACGATACAATCTGCGCACTTTCGACGCCATATGGAATAAGCGGAATAGGTATTATCAGGATGAGCGGGCCTGACACAATTCAGATTATTGATAAAATATTTACACCTGGTCGCAAAAGAAAAACAAAAAAAACCTGGGAAACACATACAGTAAGATATGGATTTATTGTTGATGATGGAAAAACTGTTGACGAGGTCCTTGTAACAATAATGAAAAGCCCTGCAAGTTATACAAGGGAAGATATGGCAGAGATTGGCTGTCACGGAGGTCTTGCAGCAATAAAATCAGTTCTGAGGATATGTATGAAAGAAGGTGCGCGGCTTGCTGAACCAGGAGAATTTACGAGAAGGGCTTTTCTTAATGGCAGGATTGATCTTACTCAGGCAGAAAGCATCCTTGATATAATAAGTGCAAAAACAGAAAAATCCCTCGAGATTTCTGTTAATCAAACCAAAGGAACCCTTTCAAAAAAAATCAATACATTCAGAGATAAACTTCTTGAAACTCTTACATTTTTGGATTATCAAATTGATTTCTCAGAAGATTATGGAGAACTGCATAATACAACCATCACAAAAAACCTGATTCCCATTATTTTTGATATGGAACAGACCATAAAAACAGGTCAGGCAGCAAGGATTTTTACAGAAGGAGTTAGAATTGCCATAGTAGGAAAGCCAAATGTTGGGAAATCAAAATTACTCAATCTTCTCGTAGAAGAAGATAAAGCAATTGTTTCTGATATTCCAGGCACGACTCGAGATTCCATAGAGGTAGTTATCAATATACAGGGAATTCCATTAACAATAGTTGATACAGCTGGGCTTAGACATTCTCCATCAGAAATAGAAAAAATGGGCATTGAAAGAACAAAAAAATGGATAGAAAAATCTGAGATCGTTCTTGTCCTGATTGATGCATCAAATCATATCGATGAACTTGATTATCAGATATTGAATGAAGTGAAAAATAAAAACCATATTATTATTTTTAATAAGTGCGATCTTCCAGGTAAAGTGGGAAAAGAAGACCTTCCTGATTTTTCTAAAAACTCAATGATTGTAAAAATTTCTGCACTGACAGGTGAGGGATTATCTGCACTTCACTCGGCAATTCTCGATAGAATTTATGCTGGCGCAGGAGAAATAAAGAATACAGATTTCTTTTTGAATATAAGGCAGCATTTCTGTCTAGAAAAAGCCCTGGGAATTCTTAAGGAATCCCTCGAAATTACAGAAAAAAATGGTACAATTGATATAATCGCAGAAAATATTCGCCAGGCAGTTGTATGCCTCGATGAAATTTCTGGAAGATGTGTTTCAGAAGAGGTCCTTGATAGAATCTTCAGCAAATTTTGTATTGGAAAATGATAAGGAGGAGACATGAAGAAAACACTGATAGTTCTTTCAATATTTACCCTTTTTCTTGGAGGATGCGCTACATACTATAATCCTATTACTGCAAAACAAGAAACAACTATTTATACAGAACAGGATGAGATAGATCTTGGAATCGCTCTTGATAATAAACTTTGTAAAGATTTTAAGATTGTCGAAAATCCAGAAACTATATTCAAAGGTTTTTACCAGACGTGTGCAAAGGTTGCAGAAAACAGTGATAGAAAAAATCTTAAGTTTACATTTAAGGTTATAGAAAATAAAGAAGTCAATGCCTTTTCAATACCCGGAGGATTTGTTTATGTTTATACAGGGCTCTTAAAGCAGATTAACTCTGCAGATGAACTTGCCTGTGTTGTGGGTCATGAAATTGGCCATATCTGCAACAGAGATGGAATACACCAACTTGAAAAACAACTTCTTTATTCAATACCAACCAGTATTCTTTTTGGGTCTGGCAGACAGAAAGCATTGCAGCAGGTGGCTGATACAGTTTTTACTCTTTCAATGTTAAGTTACAGTCGTACACAGGAAATTCAAGCAGACACACTTGGAATGAAATATGCATTCAAGGCGGGTTTTGATCCATATGGAATGATTTCATTCTTCAAAAAAATGGAAGAGCTTGAAAAAAATCAGCCCTTAATTCCATTAACCTTCTTAAGAGATCATCCAGAGACAAAAGAAAGGATAAAAAATGCTGAGCAGGTTATTGAAAAACTTGCTCGGGAAAAACAAATAAACTAGAGTCGTGTCT
>MWDQ01000076.1 GCA_002070645.1 candidate division TA06 bacterium ADurb.Bin131 | reverse complement strand
CAGCCATATTTTTTTGTTCTTCCAATTTTCAGGAATTTTGAATGATTTACCATACCATCCAGTACCATGGTATGTAGCACGAAAAACCCTTGCCTTTATTCTAAAATCCCATACTTCATCAGTTTGTTCATCGCCAAATCCCTGACCCTGCCATGATCCAGGAACATAAATCTTTGATGAAAATAAGTCCTCCTTTAAGTACCATTGTTCTTTAATGCCCTTATCATCGGGATCAAGTTTGAAGTACCAATCATCACAGAAATCAATAAACTCTTGAGAGTCATGCCTTATTACTGGATTCACACTGACTGGAATTCGTTTATAGGCAGTACTCATATCTCTCCTTTTTTATTACGAGAAACATTAATTCCGTCAATATCTTTTATTGAAGGGTTTACTTATTTTTGAATTTCTGTGATTTTCTTTGAACCGCTGCCTTGATAAATGCAGCAAAAAGTGGATGACAGGCAAATGGTTTTGATTGGAATTCAGGGTGGAATTGTGTTGCAATAAAAAAAGGATGTTCTTCAACCTCAATGATTTCAACAAGTTTTTTATCAGGCGAAAAACCTGTAAATTTCATCCCGTGTTGTTTCATCAGGTTAAAGTACTTCATATTAAATTCCCATCTATGTCTATGTCTTTCAAGGATTTTTTTCTTTTTGTACGCCCTCGATGCAATAGACCCTGGCTCAATACCACATGGATATGCGCCAAGACGCATTGTACCACCTATCTTTGTTATGTTTTTTTGTTCATCAAGAAGACATATAACCGGTTCTGTTGTGTTTGATTCAAATTCTGTACTGGTTGCGCTACGAAGTCCGCAAACATTCCTCGCAAACTCTATAACTGCGCACTGCAGGCCAAGGCATATTCCAAAAAAAGGAAGTTTGCTTTCTCTGCAAAATTTTACTGTTTCTATCATACCTTCTATTCCACGAATTCCAAAACCACCCGGCAGTATTACTCCGTCAACATCTTTCAGAAGATTTTCTGCTCCTTCTTTTTCTATTTGTTCAGAATCAATTCTATTAAACTCTACCCTGCAATGGTTTGCTATCCCGCCATGAACAAGTGCCTCGTATATTGATTTATAAGAGTCCTGAAGTTTTATGTATTTCCCGACAACTCCAATACAAACCTTTTCTTCAGCATTATGCAGGATATTTACAATATTGTTCCATTTTTCAAGGGCAGGATGAGGGTGAGAAGGAAGTTGAATCAAATCGAGTATAATCTTATCAAGGTTCTGTTTATGGAAAACAAGTGGTATTTCATATATAGAGGGTGTATCAATTGCCTCAATAACTGCTTGTTTTCTGACATTACAAAAAAGTGCAATCTTTTCCTTTAACTCAGAAGATAATGGTTTTTCTGTGCGACAAAGAAGTATCTGTGGCTGAATACCTATTTCCCTTAAACTTGCAACAGAATGCTGGGTTGGTTTTGTTTTCAGTTCGCCTGCTGCCTTAATAAATGGAACAAGTGTAAGATGAATAAATACTGTGTCTGAATTATGTTCAAAATGAATCTGCCTTATTGCCTCAAGGAATGGCAAACTTTCTATATCCCCAACTGTTCCGCCAATTTCGCAGACAATAATATCAACCTTCTTTGTTAATGCGGTTATTTTCTGTTTTATTTCATCTGTTATATGAGGAACAACCTGGATTGTTTTACCTAAATATTTCCCCTCTCTTTCTTTTTGAATAACAGAATAATAAATTTGGCCACTCGTTGCATTATTCATCCTCGAAATTTTCGCATTTGTAAATCTTTCATAATGACCGAGATCAAGGTCTGTTTCAGCTCCATCTGTTGTAACATAAACCTCTCCATGTTGAAATGGACTCATTGTTCCAGGGTCAACATTGATATAAGGGTCAAGTTTTATCATTGATATACGGTATCCATGACTCTCCATCAAAGCACCAATTGACGCAGAAGCAATTCCTTTTCCGAGAGAAGAAACAACCCCACCTGTTACAAATATAAATTTAGCCATGTCCCTGTTCCTTTAATTTACTTATATCACTTATTGTGTCAATCGATATTGAATCCCTTGAAACTATAACCACCTTGATTTTATACCCATTTTCAAGAATTCTCAATTGTTCAAGTTGTTCATATCCTTCGAGGGGGCCTGAAGGAAGTTTCCTGAACCTGAGAAGAAAATTCCTTCTGATGGCATACACACCAATATGTTTCAAAAACTCCATCCTCTTAAAAAATGGCTTATCCTTAACAAAATATACCCTCGGAAATGGAAGCAAACTTCCTGAAAAAAATAATGCAAATCCATTTTTATCAACAACAACCTTTGTGATATTTGGATTATAAAGATCCTGCTCTAACCTTATTCTTGTTGCAGATGTTGCGCACAGGATTTTTTTGTCCTTCAAGATCTCTTCTACAGGTCTATCAATGGCTTCTTCAGGGATAAGTGGTTCATCTGCCTGAATATTTACAAATATCCTTGCAGGTATTTTTTCTGCTACTTCTGCCACCCTTTCTGTACCGCAACTGCACATTGAAGATGTAAAAACCACCTCTGCGCCAAACCTGTTTGCCTCTTTTGCTATGATTTCGCTGTCTGTTGCAACAACAATCTTATCAAGTGTCCTTGCTTTTTTTGCATGCTGGTAAACACTTTCAAGAACTGAAAGTTTTCCTATTTTTTGAAGAACTTTTCCTGGAAACCTTTCAGAATGATACCTTGCTGGAATAACCCCTAAAACATTTATCATTGGACCCTTTCAAATTCCTGGTTAATTTCGGATAGATTGACTAAATGAATCAAGTAAAATCTTTGATTTTCCCTTATTTAGAATAACCTGGCTATAAAGGATTGGTGAAATATCAAAATTTAGTTGTTTGGTATTGTTATTTTTCATTCTTCAGTCCTTTAACGATATCTAAAACTTCTCAATTGTTTCTGGCTTATAACCTGAAAACATTGCTCTTAATTCTTGTGGAGAAACAGTGGCAGTGCCGAGTTTTTGAACAACAACTGATGCTGCAATATTTGCAAATATTGCAGATCTTAAAAGGTCAAAACCAGAGGCAAGTGCAAGCGTAAGCACTGCAATCACAGTATCTCCAGCTCCTGTAACATCAAAAACCTCTTTACTGATAGCAGGCAAATGGAAAATACCAGAATCAGAAAAAACAGTCATTCCATCTTTTCCCCGTGTAATAATTAACCCCCGGGAATGAAGTTTTTTTATTATCTTTTTCCCGAGGGAAACAATCTTAGTATCACAATCCGGCTCTGAAATTTTCATACCAGAACTTGCCTCTATGAGGTTTGGCGTTAAACAATCAACATTCTTGTAATATAAAAAATGGTCTATTTTAGGATCAACCATAATGATTTTTTTGTGTTTCCGACATAGAGAAACAAGATATGAAATAAGAGATGGGATAATAACTCCCTTGCCATAGTCAGAAATTATTATACCATCGAAATTATCTATTTCTTCAGCAAAAAACCTTTCCATCTTTATCAATTCTTCTTGTGATAATCTTTTGGGCTGTTCATTATCAATGCGTATCATTTGTTGTGAACCAGCAATCACTCTGGTTTTGATGCTTGTGGGAAAGTTTTTTCGTGTAACAATGAATGTATTTACATTGTTTTTTCTCAGGATATTCCTGAGAAGAGCCCCATTTGAATCATCTCCAACTACACCAACAATTGTTGATTTTGCCCCAAGTCCATTAATGTTCAAACAGACATTTCCTGCACCACCGCAACGATAGATTTGTTGTTTTACCTCAAGAACTGGAACAGGGGCCTCTGGAGAGATTCTTCTGACTGTCCCTGACATAAAATGGTCAAGTATTAAATCTCCAACCACAAGAATACGTATTTTATCCAATTCTGCCAGGAATTTTTCGAGATGCTGGTTTGTAAGAGTTTTCACCATTTTCAGGATGGTTTAAATCCAGAACACGATATTTCCGTGTTTGTGTGCAATAAAATCAATAAGTACCCATATACCGGCACATGTGTAAAAACCAAGAGGCATCCCGAGGAAAAAGTACTTGCTTTTTTCATACACACGGGCACCTCCATACTTAAGTATAATCTTTTTTATAAGCCATGCAATAAACACAGAAAACCAGAGTGAATCCATTAACCACACAGGGCCAATTACAAATCCAACAGGATGAAGCGGCCACCACAAAAATTGCTGTCGCATAAACATAAGTCCAGCCATTACAACAAGCCCGATACCCCGGCAGAGCCAGCCAATTTTATTAGAGTCTGTAGGATTTTTTATAAGGTCCGCTATGTAGTCAAATGGTGCCTGGGGCCCACTTTGATAAAACCAGCTGTTAAGATTTATTCCTCCATATTTATATGAGATTTTCAACATAAAGTACATTGTGGCAATAATATTTACAAAGATCGCTGTCATTATTGCCCAGAAAAGATACCTTTTTCTGCCTCCAAATTTGTCCATAATCTTTAGAGACATACTGCTTGCAGCCATAGGAAATGTTCTTAAGTCAGCGCTATAAACATATGTTAACCCAAGAGCCACAAGTACAGATGGTGATATGTTTTTACTTCCCCACATAGATATAATAATGGATGATGATATTATTGTTGCAACCATTGTTGGGATTCCTGCCTCGCAAACAATCCTTGTGAGAACAAGAAATATTACAAGGGCAAAAACATAGAAAAGCAACCCTATTGTAAGATTAAGACCAGAATACATCAGCCACCCGACAACAAAGATTGAGCCAATAACAAATCCCCAGAATGCTGTTTTATACGATAACATCTCTCCTGAATCATCAACGACCGCCTTACCAATAGCACTTCGCCATACATCCTTAAGATGGCTTCTCGCAATATATAAACTATATGCAACCATTGCAATCATTGCACCGGTTCCGAGATGGGCAAAAATCGCATAACCTGAACATCCATAAATACCAATATTTTCTGTGCTTGAGATTCCAGTAATATTAAAAACTCCCTTAATAACCTGGAAAATAAGGCTAAAAAACCAGAGTGAAAATGTTACCTCGAGATTGGCAAGATATACAAAACCAATAACAGGAAAACTTACCCTGAAGATGATATTCTGGGTGCCTCTGAATGAAGCGATTTGATGCTGAAGTTGTGGTGATGGTATCATGGGATTATAGGAATGAAGGGCTATAAGGGTTCCGACAATAAACGCTATTGCAAAACCAAGCCACATAAGCTGATTCTTAAAAAACACTGGAACAAATGCTTTTTTGCCTGGTGTTTGCTCCTCACGAACCATCTCAGTAGGAAGCACTGTTAATGGATAAACAAGTTTTTCTCTGTCCATCCACTGTTTTCTGAGCATAACAACAATACATATTGTACAGAAATAAAAAACAAGCAAAAAAGGTATCCATAATGAAAGAGGTTTTATCCATGCTCCATATGGAATAGACATT
>MWDQ01000075.1 GCA_002070645.1 candidate division TA06 bacterium ADurb.Bin131 | reverse complement strand
AAAAACCCTAATTCAGCACCGATGTACGCACCTATAAGGCATCCCTTGATTTTGTCCTCAATATTTTTATCCATACCATCTCCTCTTATTTAAGATCTGGCAGTGCCAAACCTGGCTAATTTTATTTATTTTTCAATAGTTTCAAAAGTTTTTATATCCCTCCTCCTCTAAATCCCCCTCGCCCCCTTTATAAAAGGGGGAATTAGGAAGGGGACTTTGCAAAGGGGGAAGAAAGGAAGAGAACCTTTTTCAAAGGAAAAATATGCTTCCCCTTGTCCCTTTTGAGGAGATGTATGGTGAGAGGGAGATTTTAATTCCCCTCTTTTAGAAGGGTGTCTCCTAGAGACAGGGCATTCAATCACCAAAACTCATGTAGTGAGGGACTTTAGTCCTGTGTCCTTTCCTTAACACAGTGAATACATCGCACCTAAAAGGGGCTCACTACATTCTTGCCCCCTTTACTTATCTTTTTTCCTATTGGGCAGAAACAGGACAAGAAAATTTTTTCATTTTACAGTCAGATTATCTGTATCCTTACGCCTGCATCAAATAAAATATAATCTATTTTAGGTCCTTCTCAATAACCTCAACAGGAATAAGAAGCTCTGAAGAATTTCTTGCAAAACAGGATGGTATTGTCATAAATACACATACCCCTGTAGCGTTTTTAATCCTCCATATTTTCCCATCTTCATTGGATTCAACAGGAATACTGAAGTATGTTGTTCCGCCTGAAAGTGAATATACCTTTTTCCCTGAACTATTAAATACATCACCTAATCCATTTGAAAATCCGCCAATTGTTTTTGTACCCTTTGGGACATAAAAAACAAAACTCCACCTTCCTATGAAATGTGGTTGTTTATCAAATGCAGTAAAAATTGTTACTGGCATTTTATCCACCCAGGATGTTCTTGTTCCCGCTGATCCATCTGATACCTCAATCCAGTGGAGTCCCTGATATTTTGTTTTTAGAATAATTTCATGTTCATTGCCATCAGGTGGAATACTTGCATTGTCTACATATGTTGAGAATTCCTGTTCATCAGGATAAAGAAACACCTTAATATCTCCCCTGTCCTTATAAATAAGCCCTCCTGTTATTCTTAGTTTTATTTCAGCAGGCACTCTGTCAACCCAGATATAAAATCTATTTACTCCTCTTGTTCCAAAAGATGGTGTTTCAACAGATGTTTCCTCAGGTATCTTCAATCGTGATGCTGGAACAAACTTCATACTGAAAGATACTGGCTTAAAATCAATAAGTTTGTTCGCACTTATACCCTGCTCAAGAAATTTCTGTATCTCTTCTTCAGTAAATGGTTGACTGCTTTTCCATGGATTTTTACCTTCTGGAACATTCCACTTTGCTTCATCAGGAACCTTTACACCTTTATCTCTGTTTGGAAGGTCTCTGTATAGAGCATAAGAGTGAACCATCATTGTATTCCTAATGCGGTACGCAAATTTTATTACATCCTCAAATGCCTGTTGACGTTCTTCACCACGGGTTTCAGAATATTTCTTAAATAATTCCACGTATCTTGTGTAAAGAATAAGATCATTAATCCTTGATTGAATTGCAAGGTCTTTTGTTTTTTTCTTTGCTTCAGCAAGGGACCTGTACATTCTTCCAATAAGATCCTCTGTTAATAAGGGTTTATTATCCTTATCAATAAGCTCATAGAATTCCTTCATATTATCTTTTGCAGGACCAAACATCTTTTCGAGAAAATCATTTTTCAGTTCATCAACCTTTTTAACCTCATCTGTATCCCACAATACTCTCGATGCAACATAATAACCCAGTCCATTTGGACCCCAGTTATCACTGGACTCTGCTGAAAGAAACCTTGCTCCTTTCTTGTAAAAACTATCTATGCTTTGGGCAAGGGACTTCACACCTGATGCCTTTGGGTTTCCCGGAAGATCCCTATCCCATACATTAACCCCATAATATTCCCTTATACCTATTGTTGCTCCTTTTTTGTACCAGCCATCTATTAACTGGTCAACCGTATATCCACCCCTTATAAAGGCAGTTGCAATACTGATGATAACATTTGGATGAACCTGAATATTTGGTGGTGGTGAATGCTGGCTATATGCATACATCCCAACATACTTGCCTTTCCCGAATTTTTTAACCACTGCGTCTGCTACCTCATTAGCAAGTGTTAATGCCCTGTCAGTGATACTTCCCATCTTTGCGCATTCCTCGCACTCACACCAACCACCTCCATCACTCGGTTCCATTGATATTGAATCAAGTTCTGGATTTTGCTCGAATGTCTTTATCGCATATTCAACGACAAGTTTCCTTAGTCCAGGATTGGATATGCAGAATTTAGATGATTTCCTTTCTCCATTAATAAGTCCTAAATATTCAGGATGTGCATCAAACTCTACCTTATTCTTTGCAATGATACCTTCATAGGCATGGCCTGTGTTCAGGATAATACTGCTTACTGCCCTATTTTTCTTACACCAGTCATTATATGCTGGCTTATTTTCAGCCCAGGTCCCATAACCATACCATATTTTCCTTGCATAATAATCAGGAACTTGCACACTATCAATATTGATTGAAAGGTTTTCATGGTTTGGAATATATTCCCATTTTTGTGGAGCAAAAAACTGTCTGTACCCGATTCTATAAAGCAAATCCCACACTGCATCTTCAACCCCTGTATCTGTTGCTCCTATTACATAGATACCTGATTTGTGAGACCTTAATACATAAAGTTCTCGTTTTAATGCATTGTTTGCATCTGGCTTTTCTGAAAATTTTAATTCAGGAAAATCATCAAATCTACCAACCGCAATACCTGTCTTCCCATTGCCTGATACAACCTTAAACTTGCAGTTTGTAATCTTTCCAAGGTATTCAGCAAGATCCAATGCTGCCTGCTTTGTTCTTACTGAACAACTTTCATAAATTACTATATCTGTAAGTGAAGATCTTCCTTTTGCTACCTGAAAAGCATCACCACAATATGCCACTGAACCAAACAAAAAACACAGCCCTATCGTAGATAGCAAAATCTTTTTCATTACTCCCCCCTTTTTATGCCTTAACTACATTTGTGTAATTTTTTTTGTATACATTTCTCGAGTCAATAATAAGACATCCCGTAGATAAAATCAGCTTATAATCAATACAAGAATGGTCTGCAGCAATTATACAGGCATCATAATCTGAAATTGTTTTTTTGTTAAACTTTATAGAGTGTATTGGATGAGGAATCTGACGGCTTTTTATAATTTCTGGAATATATGGATCATAATAATCTACCTTTTTTACATCTTTTTCTTCGAGTATCTTCATTATTTTTATACCAGGGGATTCACGGGCATCATCAACATCTTTCTTATATGCAATACCTATAATCAGTATCTTACTTCCTTGAAGTGTTTTACCACGTCTGTTTAAGGCATCAATCAGTTTGTCAATCACAAAATACGGCATCTGATTATTAATCTCTCCAGCAAGTTCAATAAACCTTGTGTGAAAATCATATTCCCTTGCCTTCCAGGTAAGATAAAATGGATCTATTGGTATACAATGACCACCGAGCCCAGGACCTGGATAAAAGGCATGAAATCCAAATGGTTTTGTTTTTGCTGCTTCGATAATCTCCCAGATATCTAATTTCATCCTGTCAAAAAGCATCTTTAATTCATTAACAAGCGTAATATTAACTGAACGATAGATATTCTCGAGAAGTTTCGCCGCCTCGGCAATCTCAACAGAAGATACAGGAACCACCCTATCAATAATCTGCTGATACAGGGTAGTTCCGAGTTTAAGAGACCTTGGCGTTATTCCACCAACAATCTTTGGAATTATCCCTGTCTTAAAAGATTTATTTCCAGGATCTTCTCTTTCAGGAGAGAAAATAACAAAAAAATCCTTTCCTGCTTTCAGACCTGATTTTTCAAGCTCTGGAACAAGAACCTCTCTTGTAGTTCCAGGGTATGTTGTTGATTCAAGAGAAATAAGTTGGGCTTTCCTGAGATGCTTTGAAATTTCAATGGCAGTGTTTTTGATAAAGGTTATGTCTGGCTCTCTATGAGCATCAAGAGGGGTTGGAACACAGATAATAATTGCATCTGGCAAAGATAATCTTTCTGTGTCTGTGGTTGCAGTAAAATATTTCAAAACCTTTTTTATTTTTTTATCAGGAATATGGGATATGTAAGATTTTCCTGTGTTTAATAACTCAACCTTTTCTCTATCAGTATCAAATCCAATAACCTTAAACCTTTTTTCTGCAAAGTTCAAGGCAAGCGGAAGCCCAACATAACCAAGGCCAATTACTCCGATTAGAGCCCTTTTATCTCGGATATTTTTTTCAAGAGTCATATCATAAAATTTACATTGCCCTGTTAATGCTTAAGTAGCAAGCAGAGAAAAAAACAACTAATTCATGTCTTCTCTATTTTCTTCTTGTAGATCTTTAATTAACTATATTTACCTGTAATTTACATTTTCAGATAATCTATCATGACAGAAGACATTTTGCAAACAGGTAAAGATTTCGTTATCATAACGCATCCTTAACTTTTTCCATTTGTACCTAATTAAACTTATAAAATATGTTATAATTGTTTTCATGGAATTTCAAAAAATAATTGTTTCTCTCGA
>MWDQ01000074.1 GCA_002070645.1 candidate division TA06 bacterium ADurb.Bin131 | reverse complement strand
CTTTTAGGAGGGGGCAAGCCCCCTACCTAAGGATCCGCAACTGCGGACCCATTCTCCCCCAAACATGAGGGACTTTATCCCTCATACTCCCTTACAGTGTGCTGTACTGTGTTTTCGAATGTATCCACGGTTGTTGGAATCAGCACACTGGCTATGCCCTTAGCAGTGTTTTTCTTTATTTTTCAATAGTTTTATAAAGTTTTTATAACCTTCCTCCTCTAAATCCCCCCTGCCCCCTTTATAAAAGGGGGAAAGAAAAGAGATTAGGGGTGTCTCGTAGAGACAGGGCATTCAATCATAAAAACCCATGTAGTTATGGACTTCAGTCCAGTGCCCTTTAATAACATCATAAATGCATCGCACCTAAAGGTGATAACTACATTATCTATTCAAAAGACAAAACTCAAAATTGCAAAAGTCAAATTGAATTATTAATTACTTTGTTTTTTAATAACAAATCTGTTGTAATAATCAATAATTTCCTGTGGTACTGGCGGAATATCCATAGGCGTACCGCGGTCTCGCAATGACATTGTTGCCATATAACCAGCGGCAACACTGTTTCTTGCTTCGACAGGGGAAATTCTAATTTGGGTATCATCCCTTACAAACCTGATAAACTCATCAACAATTGATGGATCTGATCCACCGTGACTTCCTGATGCAGGAGGCACAAAATACTGAATATCTCCATATGGGTTATAGCCACTTCGCTGATGCCATACCTTAATAACTGAATCCCCTGGGCCATCTCCAAAATTTTCAATTCTTCCATGTGTTCCAATAATAGTATAATTCCTCCAGCCATCAGGAGTGTAATGACACTGCTGGTATGAACAAAAAACACCATTGTCAAGTTCCATCAACATCATACTGATATCTTCAACATCAATTATAGGGTTGAGTTGTTTTTGTGTAAGAGGAGGCCAGTTTTCAATTCTAAATGAGGCATCTCCTCTTTCTTCAGGACTATGTCTGTCCTTAATCTTATCATAAAGTGTTAGTCCACCAAATGCAACTACCCTTTTTGTATATCCCCCGCATAGCCAGTGTAAAACATCAATATCATGCGCTCCTTTTTGAAGAAGAAGTCCTGTTGATTTTGCCCTTTCTGCATGCCAGTCCTTGAAATATGCATCTCCTCCATATGCAACAAAATGTCTACACCAGCCAGCTTTTACATCTCCAATAACTCCTGAATTAATCAGATTCCTCATCATTGTAATTGTTGAAAAATGTCTCATATTATGTCCAACATAAATCTTTACATTTTTTTCTTTTGCTCTTTTTAGAATTTTATCGCAGCCATCAATTGTAATGGTCATTGGTTTTTCAAGATAAACTGCCTTGCCTGCTTCTATTGCAGCAAGGGCATGTTCTTCATGAAGAAAATCAGGAGTCGTAACAAAAACAGCATCTATATCTTTAATCTTAAGAAGTTCTCTGTAGTCAGTACTTACAAAAGAATCAGGAAATTTTTCCTTAAACTCTTCAAGAACCTTTTTATTCATATCAACGCCTGCAATAAGTTCAACGCCCTCTTCAGGTTTATGCGCAAGATGAGCAAGGCGCCCTCTTCCACCAGCACCTATAACCCCAATCTTTAATTTTTTATTCATTGTTTTCTCTCCTATAATTTGTAAAAAACCTGTTATCTTTTTCTATCATCCTGAAGATAACAAATAAAAAGAGTATCTATGTATTAAACAACATATCCTGTATTTTTTCAAAAATTCTTAATCTTCAAAATTTCTCCATATTTCTTTGCCCACATCTCCCAACAGGAATATGTAGTGAACGTCTTTAGGTATTCCTTCTGTAATCTATAATTTTGAATTAAAAAACCCTGTAAAAAACAGGGGATAATACATCTTCCATGATTCTACATTTTATAATTTTTCTATTATTCGTAGAAGAAGGATTATTTCATTATGGCACAAATATCCCGCCATTCTTAAATTCATTCTCATTAAGAGAGCGAACACTCCCATCGACAAAGAGTGTGTTTAGAAACCTCCAGTTCATATGCCTTCCATATGCATAACCAGGGTTTGGATTAAATGTACTTGCCCATATATCTGCAGGAACATGTCTGTAAGCGTAAGGACTTTCACAGAATAACATTGTCTTTGAAGGATTTTTTATCCTTGATAATCTATAGTATGGGGATTGACCAAGATAATAATTATAACCATAGTCGCAAATATAGTAGGTTACTCGTGGCTGCTTCGTATCAGGACATGCAACAATTCCCCCAGAAGAAATCAACACACTTGTATCTGCTATGTCATTATAATTCATATAACCCTGCGCATATCCAAGTTCAAGAAGTATTCGTAAAGGTGTTGTTGCCCTGCGAGTACCCATAGTACTTGTTAATCCCCACTCAGTAGGATTCCAGAAATACTCATTGTAGTCATTAAGATACATATTTACTGCAAGTCCTATTTGTTTAAGGTTACTGATACAAACTGACTGCCTCGCCTTTGTTCTTGCACTATCAAGCGCAGGTAGCAACATTGAAGCAAGGATTGCAATTATTGCAATAACCACCAATAATTCAATCAGCGTAAATCCTTTTTTCCTTTTCATTTTTTTCTCACCCCCCTAATCATCAAGTCGTGAAAGTGACCAAAAACCACCACAATATCTTCCACCATATTGAACAGGTTTGCATGCCTCAGCAACAAACTTGTTCCATGGCACCCATTCAACATGATAATCATAAAATAATACATTTGAACCATTGTTATGCCTGCCCAGCATATTCACGCGATATGCCTCGAGTGTTGCTGTATCTCCGGCAACTGCAGCGTTCCTGAAAGGTTGGGTATAAAAAGATTGTTGGTCTGCCACATTGCTCTTTTCACATATATAAATACAGTTATTCGGCGCTGGTTCAGGAACATAATCAACCTCAGGAGCATCAGAAATATCATAGGTTGTTCCATAACTTGTCAATCTATTTGACCTTGTAAACTCTTGCTTACGTGCATCAGAAGGACACTTTAAGACCTTCCAATTTTTGATATAGCCAGTGTCATAGAGTAAATCAAACAAACCCCAGTTATAACCATAGCTAAATGCCCTTCTTCCATAATCACTATGATACATCGCGAGTGCTGTACCTATTTGCTTTAGGTTATTAACGCAAACAGAGGAACGTGCATTTTCCCTTGCTCTGGATAATGCAGGCAATAGCATTGAAGCAAGGATTGCTATGATAGCAATAACCACAAGAAGTTCTATCAAGGTAAATCCTTTCTTTTTCATACTGAGCCTCCTTTCAAAAAAATTTTTACAACCTTCCTTCTTTCTCATTTTTTTCTCACCTTCTTCTTTTTCTCTTTTGATTTTTTTAATTTCCGTCTTTAAATTACAGTTTTCAAGTTCCAAGTTCCCTGTCAAATTTTTATTTTACCCAGTCCTAAACAATTTGTCAAACCCATACCATCACATCTCAAAAAACAACAGTTATCTCTACTCTTTTATCAGGATTTTCAATCAAAACACTTTCTTTTTCGGCAATATATCTACCGCCGATAACATCCTTCGCAATAAGTCCATCTGGATGAGGAATTCTTATAAGGATATCTTCTAATTTTTTTCCATTATCAACAGTTATAACTACTGAGATTTTGTTGTCCTTAAGATTTGAAATTACCTCTAACGAGAGTTTTCCAAAATACATAGCAAGATTCTTTATCCTTATAGCATTACCATCCTGCATCCATCTTCTCGGAATACCAGGTAAAAGCAATAGACTATTTTCTTTTTCCATACAAAGCATCCATCTTGTTTCCATCAAAAACCATCCCTCTTCATGGGTTTTGTGTGGACTTGCATAGAAAAAGTGTTCCCAGAATGTTCCTGTTTCTCTATCAATAATTGCAGGAAAACAGTTGTAGTAGGCCTTGAGAAAACTATTAACCTCTCCCCTTTTTAGATGAATTTCAGGATGCCTGCTGTAGTATGGCTGACTAAATGCAACATTCCGCTTGTAAAACATTTCTGTGTGATACTTAATCAGAAAATCAGATGCCTGTTCCTCTGGAGATAAAACTTCCTGAAAGATTAGATACAGTGGTCCAAGCATAGAATCTCTTCCAAGAAATGTTCCATGTGTAAACCATCTTCCGTTATTAATATACTGAATACAAATCCCATCATCTTCAGGCCAGGGAGGTGCAGTTGGTACCCAGGTTCCATCTCCAAGAGGCACAACAGGTGAACAGGCCATTGAGGAAAAAAATGAATTCCTTATATTTTCTTTTAGTTCTTCTGCTTTTTTTCTAATATCCTTCGCAAGGATATCTCCAATTGCCTCGAGCATTTCGGATACCCTTGCCAATCCAAGGTATGCATAACCATTTAACATAAAAGCATGATATGGGTCCTCTGGGTCAGCAACCTTTCCATCTATCATTCCATATCCTTTGCCAATCAAATCGTCTTTCTTGTTCCTTTCGATCCATTTTGAAATGTACTCAACTGCCTTCAGAAGAGACGGCTTGATTTTTTTAACCCATCCTGTGTCTTTAGTATATCTAAAGTGCTCACCCATTGTCCATAACGCTGCACCTGTCTCAAGCATATAACCACCAAAATTCTGCATAAATCCATCCTCATGCTGTTTTTCTACAAAATACTGCAATGAGCGTTCAGCAAGTTTGTGTTGCGAAAATGTGTCAAAGAACTGGATAATTGGAGAACTTTCAGAACCAATCGGACAATACACCCCAATACAGGCAGCAATCGGGTTATCTGGTTCAAGACCGTATGCAACAAGGTCAAGATGTAAAAATCCTGCTTTTATCATATTTTCTATTCGCTTTTCAGGAACCTGAATATCCGCACAGTTGTGTAGTTTTGATTCCCAGAATCTTCGGCACTCTTTTCTGCGCGTTTCAAATGACTGTTTCATAAGTTGCTCAGCACGTTTTTCTGAAACTGGTTTATGTGGAATTCTTACCTCAAACTCTGCCTTTTCCCCTGGCAAAAGAAAAACAGTAAATTCTTCTTGCTGAATTGGCTTACCATTAAGCATTGAAATTCCAAATACCCTGTCTTTTGAAAAAAACGACATTCCATCCTTAAAACTATATTTCAGTGGGATTCCTGGACTAAGTGTTTTGAAAAAAGCATAAGCAGGAGATTTCTTAATATTTATTGCTTCTATTTTCAAAAAAAACACTGTCTCTTCTTCTCTGTTTGTTTCTTTTTCAGCAAGAGAATCAAACACTTCTTTTTGTTTTTCTGTAAACATATGTCCGCCACCATACCCATCCGCAACAAGAAAATGTGTTCCTCTAAGATTTTCAAGAGATAATTGTGTTTTTTCAAGTGTTGTAAACATTGTGAATCTATACCTTATATCCTCATCATCAAGTATGCCGCACAATATTGGAAGATAACCATCTTCAAGATATCTTTTCAAGTCCTGGCTACATCCACAACCTCTGCTAAAATTCAAGTCATAAAAAATCTGGTCTCCGTATCTTATGCGCATATTTTCATCGAGGTTTTCAATCTCTGGCAGTATAACAGGAAAACCATGATACTTTGGAAATATCTGCATTGTTATTCTGTCAGGGTCAGGAAAAACAATATCAAAAATCCTTATATCCCTGCTTAACCCGAGCCAGGTATGTCCACGAAGTTTTCTTGTGTTGTTTTCTGCATCTTCATATGTTTCTTCAGAAAAAAATTCCATTCGCTGAAGTTTGTTCAAACTATTTGTTTTTCTGATTGTATCCTCTATTTCTTTGTAGTTTCTTGTATCTGAAAAATCTGTAACTATAACATTGTATTCGGGTATATAAACAGGAAATTTTTTACTGATATGTTCTGCAAAAAAACTAAATGGATTTTGTTTTGTAAAAACATTTACGACTGCACCATGGCTGGCTTGTTTTTCTTCA
>MWDQ01000073.1 GCA_002070645.1 candidate division TA06 bacterium ADurb.Bin131 | reverse complement strand
AGCAGCACCAATAAGACCCGCAAACTTCCTTATCATATCAAAGTTCTTACCGTCTCCAAGTCCCCTTCCGCCAGAAACGATTATCTCGGCTTCTTGTAAATCTATTGTCTGTTCAACTGATTCTTTTGAAACAAGATCAACCCTGCATGTTGCGTTAAATTTAGAAAAATCCTCTTTTATAAGCAGGCCATCTTTGTTTCCTGTGGGTTTTGCTTCTTCAACTGATTTTGGTCTTATTGTTGCCATCTGTGGCCGGTGACTTTCGCAGATAATTTTAGCCATTAGATTTCCACCGTACGTAGGTCTTATCTGCTGGAGAAGTTTTGTTTCAGGGTCAATAGCAAGGTCTATGCAATCAGCAGTAAGTCCTGTTTTAAGTCGTGCTGCTGTCTGGGGGATAAAACTTCTTCCAATCATTGTGGCAGAAGCGAGAACAATATTTGGTTTATATTTTTTTATCAGTTCTGTCATAAGACATACATAGATATCCTGTCTGAACTGATCAAGGGAAGATTCTTCAACAATGTAAACCTTATCAGCCCCGCGATCGAAAAGTTGCTGCGCTTTTTGTTCGCCGTCTGATGAAAAAATAACCCCGCATACCTCTTCTTTTAATATTTCAGCGATTTTCAGAGAAATCCCGAGAAGTTCAAAAGAAACATGAGAAAGTTCCCCATGTTTTAATTCTGCAAAAAACCAGATACCTTTATATTGGCTCAGGTTTACATCCTGCTTCTTTTTTTCTTCTCCAATCACTTCTATTGCATTTTCAGGACATTCTTTTACGCATAATCTACAAAGTGTGCATTTTTCGTTGATATTTGCCTTACCCTCGTTGTCTATCTCTATTGCTCCAGCAGGACAAGCATCAAAACATATCTTACAACCAGTACATTTTTGTTTATTAACTTTTATTTCCATATTAGGCAACTCCTAATTTTTTTAATTCCTGAACCATTATCTCCACAAGTTCATCTGGTTCTCCTGTATAGGTTTTCCCTTCTTTTTTTATCTCTGGTCTCCATATTTCGACAACCTTTGTTGGAGAACCATCCTGACCATACTGAGCATCATCTCCACCTATATCATTTTTTGTAAGAACAGGTACCTGTGTTTTCTTTGCTTTTAACATTCCCTTTAATGATGGTAATCTTGGCTCATTTATTTCTTTAACAACAGTGATAACAACTGGTAAGGGAGATTTCAATGTCTCATAATGATCTTCAAGAAGCCGTATACACTCGATATGTGTTTCAGTTAAATGGAGTATTTTGCTGACATAAGCGATAACAGGGATCTCAAGATGTTCCGCAATCTCGGGTCCAACCTGACCTGTACTTCCATCCATTGCCTCTCTTCCGCATATCACAATGGAAAAATCTCCTAATTTCTTTATTGCTCTTGAAAGGGTATATGAGGTTGCCAGAGTATCACTACCAGCAAATGCTCTATCACTTAGAAGATATACTTCATCAATACCGAGAGATATTGCCTCCTTCAAAATTTCCTCTGCCTGAGAAGGACCCATTGATATAGCAATTGTTGTTCCGCCAAACTTTTCCTTAAGTCGAATTGCCTCCTCTATAGCATATGCATCATAAGGGTTAAGTATACTCGGTACACCCTCTCTGACTATCCTTTTTGTTTCAGGATCAACCTTTACATCCATTGTATCAGGAACCTGTTTTATGCAAACAACATATCTCATTTTTCCTCCAAATTTACAGTGAATTTATAATAGATACATTAAACTATCTGCAATCGGTTAAAGATAATATCTAAAGTTTTTTAATAAGAATCAAGATGCCAGATCCAATCAAGATTAATCCTGCAATTGAATGAATAACTCTTAGAGGTATAATCTTTTGTAGAAAGTCGCCGAGTAAACAAGAAATAAATGTGCTCATCACAAACGCCGTCATTGCTCCGAAAAAAACAGGGGTAATTGATGTTGATTTTGTACTCAGAGAAAAACACATAATCTGGGTTTTATCTCCTAATTCTGCGAGAAAAATTGTTACAAAAGCAAGCCAGAAAAATTGCCAGTTCA
Source organism: candidate division TA06 bacterium ADurb.Bin131 (assembly GCA_002070645.1). Classification (GTDB taxonomy): domain Bacteria; phylum Ratteibacteria; class UBA8468; order B48-G9; family DTJG01; genus DTJG01. Next base: position 22,210 of record MWDQ01000073.1, on the reverse strand, counting down.
TTTGTTTATAATTTCCTTAACTTTTTCAAGAAATTGCTTTTTTATATCCTCAAGGGATTTTTGTGAGATACCCTCAACCCTTAAAACTATTGCTGGCTGGGTATTTGAAACCCTTGCAAGAGCCCATCCATCCGGGAAATACACCTTAACCCCGTCAATTTCATTAATTCTAAACCTGTTTTTATAGAAATTTTTCAGTTCATCAACAACCTTATACTTTTTCTCTTCGCCAACATTAATCCTGATTTCAGGGCTTGAAAAGTATCTATTTTTTCCCTCAAGAAGATGCTGAGGATTTTTTCCTGTTTCGTCCATAATCCTCAACATTCGTAGGCATGCATAGAATGCATCATCAAAGCCAAAATATTCATCTGCAAAATATATATGACCCGATAATTCTCCGCCAAGTAATGCCTTTTCTTCAATAATTTTTGCCTCTATTAAAGAATGCCCTGTTTTCCACATAACAGGAACCCCACCTGCTTTCTTTATTTCTTCCTCAAGAGCAAGCGTGCACTTTACATCAAAAACAATGGTTGCACCTGGTTTTCTTTTAAGGATATCCAATCCATATATGATAAGAAGGGTATCTCCCCATAGTATGCTTCCATCATTACAAACCACAGCAATTCTGTCTCCATCTCCATCAATCCCAAATCCAGCATCAAGCATTTGTTCTTTAACAAGTTTTATAAGATCTTTCAGATTTTCAGGAACAACAGGATCAGGAAGATGATTTGGAAAGGTATTATCGCTTTCAAGATACAATGGTTCAAATTCAACCCCGAGGGAAGAAAAAAGTTTTTTTATAAAAGGACCTGCTATACCATTACCTGTATCCACCCCTACCCTCATTTTTCTCTTAAAATTAAACCTTTCTTTCATAAAATTCACATAATCATCATCAACCTGTATTTCTTTTACTTCTCCCTTACCATATTCGAAATCTTCATTCTCAATAATATCTGCAATCTTTTGTATTTCTTTCCCGTATAGAGCGTGTGTACCAACAACGAGCTTAAATCCATTGAATTCTGGTGGATTGTGGCTAGCAGTAATAACCGCACAGGCATCAATCCCATTTTTTCTCTGGGCAAAGTATGCAAAGGGTGTTGGTATCATTTGAGCATCTAAAACAGAACATCCACAATTACTTAATCCATCAATAAAATGTTTTTTTAGTTCAGGAGAACTTTTTCTGTTATCACAGGCAACAATCACTGATTTTAATCCTGATTTTCTTATATAGGAACCAAATGCCTTCCCAACGATAATAGCAAAATCATTATTTATCTGTTTATCAACTATTCCCCTGATATCATACTCGCGAAAAATAACCCTATCTATTTTCATAATTTTATAAAAGTTGTGATTTTTTTATTATTTAGTATAGCAGAATTTATCTTAAAAAGCCAGAAGATGCATTAAGTTTATCAGGAATAATATACCCATATATAAAATATTTCGATGATTTAAATAGGGTATTACACTTGTTGAATTTCAGGAATTAATCTCTTCCAGATATTGTATTTACAGCCGTTTCTTAGTGTCCTTAGTGGATAACAACCTGTTGCATCCCACAACCGAATTTTTGCATTTGCAAAAAGATCCCCTATATAAGAGTATTCAGGATATGTTGGACTTTTTTCTGTAAGATCATCCGGCACAGCAAGGATTGTATCAGTTTGTTTTCTGTTTCTTGATGGATAGATAATTGCAGAACCACCCCCGGCATTTACTCTTACCCAGAAAGAATCAAATGCTGTTCCAAGCCCGCGGTATTCATTAATAATTTCAGGTATTTTTCCCTTTAATCTTCCTCCAGCAGAAGGATGAAGACATAATCTTGCTCCTCCCATTACCCCAACAGCCCAAACATCTTGATAATGTGCGTCATGACATACACCCAGTGCTATTTCTACACCGCAAACCCTTTGAAGATTATAGTTCCTCCCGTGCCACAGTCCTTCTTCACATGAATGGACCTTTGCCATCATAGGTCCAAGTGTGCCATCAGGTCTTACAAACCTATGGCAGTTAATTCTTACTTTGTTGAGTGTTGAACCCTCAACAAGTTTACCTGATATCCATTCAGGGTACCCAACCAGGGTATATGGCGCATCTTTAATTTTTGAAACTGCCTTTTGAAATCTTGCAAGTTCCATCTGAATATGCTTCCTATCCATAAGGTCATCGGAAATCCTTAATCCAGTTAAAGATGTTTCCGGCGTTATAAGTATCTGCACACCTGCTTCTGCTGATTTTCTAACTCCCTTTATCAAACAATTTACATTTCTTTCTGTGGTTAGTTTTATGGATTGTTGCCATATCCCAACATTAAGATATTCAGGTCTGGGTCTATTGTTTCCAGATATTCTGAATTTAGAAATTGCTATTCTACCTTTTCCTTGTAAACCAAACATAAAAAGAGATTCTGGAAGGAAATCAATATTTCTAACCTCGGCGATCCTGCTGTCGTTTATAAGAATATGAACCAGTGATCCTTCATAAGGAAGACCCAAAAGAACATCCTTTTGCCGAATAACGCTTATTTTTGTTATTTTCTTTGATTTGAGAACAATTGATAAACGTGGCTGGGGTTTGTGAAATTCATGTGTGGAAAGGTACAGTATATTTTTTCTAAAGTCAATTTTTATATTTATATACTCAAACCCAGCAAGAAAACCACAGGTAAATATCCCTGATGTTTCACTACTTTCAGCAAATTCTATGTCAACTCTATCCTCATAAATTGAACAAGGTCTGATATACACAGGTGCATCTGTTTTTCCAGAATTTTCAATACAAAGAACGCCTGATTCCCGTTTAATAACAAAATCCTTCTCGGAAATTGCTTCCCAGGTATCATCAAGTTCTTGTTTAAAATCCCATTCTCTCGTATACTCGCTCATTCAATAAAAAATCCTTTTATCAGTAATGTTAAAACTTTCCAGATTTTTTGTTAGAAAACCTTACAAAATATTATATCACATAGGCAACCACCATGATGTGATAATTGGCATATGCTTTTTTTCCGTATGATATAATATTTTTATGAAAGAAATTACATGTATACTTCCAGTTGCTGGGATTGGGAAACGGCTTCAACCACATACGTTTACTATTCCTAAGGTGCTTTTCCCAGTTGCTGGAAAACCAATACTCGGATATCTTCTTGATTTTGTGAAATCTCTCGGCATCTATAGGGTTATATTTATCATCGGTCATCTTGGGGATAAAATCATTGATTATGTAAATGCTTATTATCCAGACATCGAAGGAATATTCATAAAACAAGAAGAATTTCTTGGGCTTGGCTATGCAATTTCTCTTGCAGCTGACTATGTTGATGGGCCTGTGTTTATCAATCTTGGTGATACAATTATTGAAGCAGATATTAAACATTTGATTCAAGACGACACAAGCTGGATTGCTGTAAAAGAGGTTGACGACCCGAGGAGATTTGGAGTTGTACTTACTGATGGAGAAGGACTTGTTACAAAGGTTGTTGAGAAACCAACAGAAGTAATATCACGTCATGCACTCTGCGGCGTTTATTTTTTTAACAATAGTCGTTTGCTTTTTAATCTTCTAAAGGACCTGATTGCATCCGGGAAGAAAACAAGAAATGAATTTCAGCTTACTGATGCCATTGGGATGATGATAGAAAAAGGCGAAAAGATACTGGCAATTCCTGCAAAGGAATGGCTTGATTGTGGAAGGGTTGAAACACTTCTTCAAACAAATCGATTTCTTCTTGAAAAATACAAACCATCTGTTTTTCCTATTCCCTCTGTGGTTATCAATCATCCTGTTTTTATAGACCCATCTGCTCAATTGAAAAACTGTGTTGTTGGCCCTTTTGTTTCTGTCGGGAAAAATGTTATAATGTCAAATGTAATAGTTCAAAACAGTATTATCAATGATAGTTCAACTGTAAAAAATATTGTTCTTACTGATTCTGTGATTGGATATTCTGCATTTTTATCTGGAAATCTGCAGAAAATAAACCTCGGGGATGCTTCGCAGGTAAGCCTTATGGGGGAAGAAGAAGGGCTATTTTAATAAAAATTTAATCAAATTACATAAAAAAGAGGAAAAATGAGAAGAAAAAAAAGAAAACTGAGATGGCGCTCAAAAAAGGCAAACCATAGAAAAAAGCCTACGATGGGATAAACCAGTATTTATTCCTAAAATCCTGATATTAACAAGTTAAGACAGTTTTTACCCAATTCTTCGAGAACTTGCACAGGCACTGCATTAAAGAAAAAGAGAACTCACAGAACTTTCTTCGTGTATCCTTTTTATTGCCTCGCCTAAAAGATTGGCTACAGATAGAGTCGTAATTTTTTCAGGAAGATTATTGTGTGGTATTGTATCGGTAATAACAATCTCTGATAATCCACAATCTACAAGTTTCGTTATCGCATCTCCCGAAAAAACCGCATGGGTGCAGGTAGTGATAACTTTTGATGCATTATTTTCGAGAAGAACTCTTGTTGCCTCAATCACTGTGCTACCTGTGGAAATAAGATCATCGACAATTATTGCTTCACAATTAGAAACATCTCCAATCAGATGTATTGCCTCAACAGAACCAGGGTTATCCCTTCTCTTGTCAACAATCGCAAGTGGTGCATTAAGACGTTTTGCAAATGATCTTGCCATTTTTACACTCCCAACATCCGGAGCAACAATTACAGGGTTTTTCAGATTTTTGCTTTTAAGATAATTTATAATAACTGGCGCAGCAAAAAGATGGTCCACAGGAATATCAAAAAAACCCTGTATCTGAGCAGCGTGAAGATCCATTGTAAGAATTCTCTGGGCACCAGCGGCAACAAACAGGTTTGCTACAAGTTTTGCAGTAATCGGAACCCTGGGTTTATCTTTTCTATCCTGTCTTGCATACCCATAGTAAGGCAATACCGCAGTTATCCTTCTTGGAGATGCCCTTCTAAAAGCATCAAGTATAATCAAAAGTTCCATAAGATTTTCATTTACAGGCGAGCACGTTGGTTGAATAATAAAAACATCCTTTCCTCTTGAATTCTCTTCAATTTTTACAAAAATTTCGCCATCTGTAAATCTTGAAACATCCATAATCCCAAGAGGTTTCTCAAGGTATTTGGCAATCCTTTCTGCAAGAAGCCTGTTAGCATTACCTGTAAAAATAAGACAGTTATTCATTTTTGTCTCCTCAGATTCAAAAAATACTGTTCAGCTTTTATTAAATCCTGATGAGTATTTATACCAATTGTTTCTTCAGGTGTTGGTGTTGTCCATGTTGAGACCTTTTTCCCTGTTTTTATAAAAAGTTCTACAACATCAGTAAGATAATATTCCTTTTTTATAGGGTCGAGATGTATGTGGCTAAGGCATTCAAAGAGTTTTTCCTTATTAAAGACATAAACACCCGCATTTATTTCTTTGATTTCCTTCTCCCTGGGATTGGCATTTATTTCCTCAATAATTTTTTCTATTTTATCGTGTGAATTCCTTTTTATCCTTCCGTAACCACAAGGATTATCCACAATGGCTGTTAGAACTGTGCAGTCAGCACTGGTTTCATTATGAACTTCCTGGAGTTTTTTTATTGTTTCGATTGATAGAAAAGGTACATCGCCGCATAATACCAGGATATCACCATTAAAATCAAAAAAAACATCTCTGCATGTCATAACAGCATGTCCTGTTCCGAGAAGCCGAGTTTGTTCTACAAAAATAACATCTTCTCCTTCTAATTCTTTAATGACTTTTTCTTTCTGAAAACCAACAACAGTTACAATCCTTTCTGGATTGCATTTTTTTACAGTGTCTATTAAATGTGCGAGAAGAGGCTTCCCGAGTATCTTCACAAGAGTTTTTTGATTTTTTCCTCCGAGTCGCTTACCATAACCCGCTGCAAGAATTATTACTGCTATATTATTATTTTGCATTGATTATCCATTTGAAAAAAGGACTGCCCGGCGAGGATTTGAACCTCGAACCACGGCTCCAAAGGCCGGTGTGTTACCATTACACCACCGGGCAAAAATACTATTAATTTTCTGATTGTGTTTCTTTCCCAGTGGTGTTACCCTTTTGCTGGTTATATGCTTCAATAACCTTCTTCTGCAGGTAATCCCTGAATTGAGTATTAATAGGATGTGCAAGATCCTTATGCTGTTGAGGACCTATCCTTGGGTTCTTTTGTTCTGCTATCTTTATTTCTGCCCCACACTGTCCGCAAAATTTGTCGGTAATAGGATTCTTAAAATTGCACCTGGGACATGGCTTTTGCATTTTCCTGCTGGGCATTGCTATAAATAAGCCATTTTTCCCCTCGATAATCCGAATCTCACGGATGACAAAAGAATTGTCAAACGTCACTGAGGCATATGCACGTAATCTGCTATTGGGCTTGTTAATCGGCGAAATTCTTGTTTCAGTAATTTCCATGTTGTTCCTCCTTTTGCGGCCACCCGCTGTAGCTTTCAACTGAGTAATGTTTCCATTGCCGGATTACCTCCGGTAATTCAAGTGTGGTCTTCTCATTAAGTTTCCCTATAGCATACAATCCTCCTCCTGAACCCGTTAACGTAAAATGTTTTCCGAGTTCAGATTCAAGCCAGTTTTTGAACTGTCCTATTTCTTTATTAATCCCCAGTGTCACCTCCTCTAATCTATTAAACAATAGTTTCTCCATTTTTCCTATGTCATTTTGCTTCCATGCAGACAAAAAAATTTTAATGCTTGAATGGGCTTGTGTCAAATCAGAAATCTGTTTTTCTGAAACATTTTCATAAACCATCCTCGTTGAGATTTGAATATCCGGAACGAAAACTTCAAAAAATAAATGCGGAAGGCGCTCGATATAATGCACAATTTCTCCTTTTCCTTCAATTATACATGGACCATCTTTCAAAAAAAGTGGAACATCAGAACCGATTTTGATTGCGATGTTTCTCATAGAATCTTCGTCAAGATTCAATTTCCACACAATGTTACATGCCTTCAAAACAGCGGCTGCATCACTACTTGCCCCACCGAGACCGCTTCCAGGTGGAATGTTTTTATGAACAACAATTCTCAGCGGGTGAGTTTTTGATATATCCGGAAATAAACAGCAAAGATTTTGTATGGTTTTGCTAACTGTATTTTCTTCTGGTATTTGCCACTGACCTGTAAATTCAACCTTATTTTTATCCGAAGGGAAAATTTCTATTGTATCAAAGAGATTAATCTTTTCAATTAGAGAACATATATCGTGATAGCCATCTCTTCTTTTACCTGTAATTTCAAGAAAAAGATTAATCTTTGCTGGTGTTGATATCGTTAGTTTTTCCACGGGCAACTTTTACCTGTGCTGGTTTAAGTAAATGACCATTAATCATATAACCAGAGCGAACCTCTTCAATTACAGTTCCATCTGGTTCATTTTCAGTTTCAACAATCTCAATGGCTTCATGCAACATTGGATCAAACTTTTTCCCTTTTGCCTCAATCTTTGATACACCGAGTGATTTAAGAAGATGTCCAAACTGGTCTCTTAACATTACAAGGCCATCTGCGATGTTTTTATTTATTTCTTTATTTGAACAAACATCTGAAACAACCTTTTCAAATATTTCATCAAAAAACAGAAGTTTTTCTGCAAACGATGCCTGAATAAAGCTGCGGAATTCCTGTTTTTCCTTTTCGACCCTTTTTCTTAAGTTATCCATCTCTGCAGCAAGACGAGACGCTCTTTCTTTCCATTCGTTAGATTCTTTCTGCAAAGCAGATACCTTTGCTTCAAGTTCGCTGCATTTTTTTTCTAATTTTTTCGCTTTATTTCTGAAGCCGGCAATACGTCTGAAATCTTTTTCCTTTATACGTATAATTTTTTCTTCAGCCATAGTTTTTACCTGATAGTTCCCATTCTCCAGGGTGGCCAATAAATAAAAAGCGCTTTGCCAACAAGATTTTTCTCTGGAACAAATCCCCAGTATCTACTATCTTTACTGTTAATGCTGTTGTCTCCGAGAGTATAAAAAGCACCCTCTGGAATTTTTGTTTCTCCATTTACTCCAAAATCTCCATCTTCATCATTGTAATAATAAAGAGGAGTTTTAATGTAATCAGGGTATTGCATACACACACCATTAATATAAACATGTCCATTTTTTATTTCAACTGTTTCTCCAGGAAGTCCGACAAGCCTTTTCACAAAATACTTTTTTGGATCCTCGGGGTATTTGAATATAATAACCTCCCATCGGTGTGGTTGCCTTATCTTATATATAATCTTATTTGCAAGAAGACGATCATGAATTTTCAAAGTTGGCTTCATTGATTCACTCGGTATAACAAATGCTTGAATAAAAAACTGTCTTATAATCAGTACTGCTATAATTGCCCATACCCAGGACATTATTTCTTTTTTTCTTCTGCTTTTTTTTGAAATGTCCTGTTTATTTTTATTATTTTGTTGATTATTCATACTTTATTAAGATGTTTCTTCTTAAATTTTGGTTGCATTTTTTGCAGGATATTTTCATAAACACTAACATATTCCCTAACCATATTGTTCAATGAGAATTTTTCTACAAGACCTTCAGACCTTTCGCCCATTTTTTTCATAAGATTAGGGTTATCCACAAGTTTAATTAAGGCATCTGCCATTGCTTTTGCATTCCCTGGCTCTACAATTAATCCATTTATTCCGTCCTGAATGATTTCAGGCATATCCCCTGCTGTTGTTGCAATAATAGGCTTTCCACAGGCCATAGATTCCAGGGCAACTACAGGAAAGCCTTCCCACAAGGAAGGGATTATTACAATATCAAAATGAAGAATATAATTATACACGTTATCTACAAATCCATAAAGTTCTACAGAATCGTCAATATGTAATTGTTCAATTTTCTTTTTCAGGTAATGTTCCAGAGGCCCTTTACCGAGAATTATAAACTTAATATCCTTTCTTTTCTTACACACAATACTTGCTGCTTCAACAAGCACATCATAACCCTTTGCTTTTCTTAAATTTCCGATAGAACCAACAACAATTCCTCTGTGCAAAAAAGAACCACTCTTTGTTTTATACTGTTTTATTTTTTCAATGTCAATCCCATTAGGAATTACAACAATCTTATTACAATTTATACCTGCTTTTTCCATAAGAACTCTTTTGCCAGCGTTGGAATTTGAAACTATAAGACAGCACAAGAAAGAGGTATATCTTTCGACCATCCAGTGAATCTTTTTTCGCCAATTATCAGTACTTCTTTGAGAACAAATCAGCGGTACAGGGAAAAAAATTCTCAAAATTCTTGCAAAGATATTTCCTGCAAAAAGAAATGACTGCACAAGACATGGTTTTTCCCTAAAAAATATAAAAACACACTTTATAACCCCATATAGTGGATTTTTTTTTAGATTAAGGTAATAATTTTTAATTAAATATTTATCGAGTATTTCGTGAAAAAGTCCTCTGTGTTGCAAGGTTAAAACAACTGGCTCGAAATTGAACAATTTTATGTTTGAAGTAAGGGCAATTACCATGTTTTCTGTACCGCCTATTTCAGCACTTGGAATTATGTACAGTATCTTATTTTTCATAGTATGGCTGGTTCAGCGGGGATACAGAATTTTTAATCCTTTCAAGGGCAAGTATAGCATTCAAAACAGGGTTCGGGAAAATGTTTACCAATATCTTGCCTGAATCCTTAAACAAAGAAAGGATTTTTTCATCCGGGCCAGCAACAATCTTTGCATTTTTCAACATTAAAGTTATATTATCAACACAGCAGGTTGAAAAAAATCCGTGTTGTTTTGATAATTGTTCTGGTTCTTCAAAAAAACCACAGTGAACTGATTTCCCAATAGAAGGTAAAAAAACCCCTACAGGGCCCTTTCCGGCGATGCTGTATGCAATTGCATCAATGCTACTAATCCCAAAAACCTTTCTTTCGTTAGCAGTAGCAAGCCCATAGGCCAGCGCAAGACCGAGTCGTATTCCTGTCCATGAACCAGGGCCTGAGGAAATAATAAAATAATCAAAATCTCCAGGCAATACATGCACTTTTTTAATAAGTTTATCTATTGCAGGTAGAATCTCCCTGCCTGCATCTTTACTCATCCAAATTTTCTTCCCGAGGATTTGCTTATCTTTTAATATGGCTATTCCGGTTTGCCTGGTTGTACACTCAATAGAAAGAAGATACATTTTTTACTGGGTTGAAACCATTATTTCAGTGAGGTACTTGCTATCTGTTGGGAAATTATCACCAAGATTTTTCTTCGAAATAATCTCTACTGTTCCTGTACCAAGAGGAACTTTTCCCTTAAAAAGCAGAGGAAGTTTTTCATTATCTGCTGATATTGAAACAAAAAGTTTTCCCTTACTAAAAATCGCTTCTTCTTTTGCTTCTGATTGGAAAAGCCAGTATGAACGTGTTCCTACATAAAAATCGCTGATATTTTTTTCAAGAAAAGATAAAAATATCGTTGTAATCTTTGTTATACCCACGGGTATTGTTGTTGGAGGTAATTGTTCGCATGCCATTCCGCGCATTGCATAAAGCACAGAAAGACCATCATATAAGGTATCAGAAAATTTTATACTTCCATTTTTAGAACCATATTGTTTCCCTGCTTTATATTTTTTTATTTCATACGTCAGTGTTTTTTTATTCTGGTCAATAGTGGTTTTTGTAATCTGACTCTTTGAGGATGATGCCGAATACCCGTAGTAATAAAATGGAAGATTTGTTCTACTATCTATGTAAGAATCAAACCTGTTATATCCATATCCGAACTTTGTCCACAGCCCTTCCGGGGCAGTAAGGGCAACAAGATGGTATACATCCTGTTTATTTATCTGTTCTTTTTTACACACAAGAATCACTTTCCCTACACTTGCAAAATTCCATTTTATTCTATAGACAAGGCATTCTCCAGGGATTGTAAAAACTGGGCTTTTTGCTTTTGTTATTTCTGGGGTAGTTTTTTTCTTAATCACCTGCGCGGGTTTTTGAACAATCTTTGTTTGTTCAGAAATATTCTCGTTAATCTGTGTTTCATGTACAAAACTTTCTGATGGTTGAGATATTTCTACGTCCTCTTCTTCTTCAGATACTGTTTTTGATTGAGTTACCTCTCCTTGTGCAGGTTCAATCTTTTTTTTGGGCATCAATACTATCAGAGGAATTGTTTCCTCAGAGATACTTTCCTGAGGAATATTCTCTATTTTTTTTATAACAACCTCTTCTTTTTCGGAGCATCCGCAAAGAATCAAAAGTAATACACTACAAATAATAGAAATATATTTCATCTCTGTTCTTGGTTTTTATATAGGACGCATTTTGTTTTATTATAGTTTATTATACCACATAACCACTATCCAGATAAAATCTCACAAAACTATTGCAGGTATACCCTGTGATAATGGCTATATATAAATATTCAACCTCTTATACTTTTCCTTTTTTCTCAGAATATTTTTCTATTCAACAGTCAGGTGTCATCACTAAAGATTTATTATTTTTATGATAAAATTTTATTGAAAGAAAATAACACAAGGACAATTTTATAATTAAAGAATAAATCCAGGAGGTATAATGATAAGAAAAGCATTTGTTATGAGTGTTCACGCAGGATATGAACAGGAGTATAAAAATAGACATAACCCAATATGGAAGGAACTTGAAGAAGAAATTCATAGGCATGGCGGAAGGAAATATTCAATCTTTCTTGATAGAATAACAAAAACACTTTTTGCTTACATAGAGATTGAGGATGAACAACTATGGAAAAAAATAGATGAAACACCTGTATGTAAAAGGTGGCATGCATATATGAAGGAAATTATGCCGTCAAATCCAGATGATACTCCTGTTTCAAGAGATTTAGAAGAGGTTTTTCATATTGACTGAGGCAGACCTACAAAAAAAATAGACAAATGAAGAAAACAAAAAGAAAGATCTACAGAATTGCGATGGTGCACCCATGGCACCATAAAAATGTAGTAGAAACACTTGACGAAATAAAAGAGATGAAATATGAAATCGTTGGATTTTTTCCTCGCCTTGAGGAAAAAGAAAAACTAAAATATCTTTGCAAAGAAGCAGTAAAAAGAAACCTGAAGGTGTATGTTTACACTGGATTTATGAAATATCAGGAAGCATATCTTTCCACACATCCCGAACAAACAATGGTTCTTATAAATACCAGGGAAAATAATTCTTCTACCTCAATAATGTGGGGATGTCCTTTTAATCCTGAGTTTAAGCAAAGATATTTTTCCTTTCTTAAAGAAATTGCAGAATATCCAGGAATACTTGCAATAGGAGTAAATGATGAAGCATTTCTCGGTTATGATAGAAAAATCGGTTGCTACTGCCATGTATGTAAGGCTGATTTCAAAAAAGAGTTTGGTCAGGATATGCCAGAGGTACCTGACTGGAATAATCCCTTGTGGACCAAATTTCTTTCCTGGAGATTTAAAAGATGGAATGATGTGCATGGTGAGATGAAAAAAATTATACATTCAATAAACCCGGACATAAGGGTTGTTTTTATGACAAGTCCCCACTGTGGATTTGCGGGTGAAAGTTCATGGGTAACAGGAATAGAACTTGCAGGTATGGCAGAAAAACTTGATGGAATAGAATCAGACCCATATTATACATTCCACGACCTTGCACTTGTTTTTCATCCACATGAGGTTTATCTCAGTGAATGGTGCAGATTTCTTGCTGGAATTATGCCTGAAGGTAAGCAAGCAGAAATTATTGTTCAGGCATTTTCTCATCCTGTTTTTAGAAGGCCTCTCGGAAAAGAAGACGGATACTGGTCAGCAGTAATTCCTGTTGCCAGTGGTGTAAACTGGGTTGCTCCATTTACGTATTACCTTCAGAAAATAAGTCCTGCATTTGAGACATATCACAGGTGTATGGGATTTGATAGATATTTTTCACAATGTACCCCATTGAAATATACTGGTATCATCCATGGGTTTAATTCTGAGGTTTATAGATTTCCATATCCAACGCAGGGAGATGAATCATACGTTGTAAGTAGAGCCCTTGCTTGTGCTGAATCATTAAGGCATATGGGACTTCCATACTCTTATATTTCTGACAATTATCTTGATGGAAAAATTGAACAATACAAGGTTGCAGTTCTTCCTGATATAAATTTTATTGATAATAAACAGATGCAAAGCATTATCAAGTATTACAAAAATCAGGGGAATATTGTGGTATGCGGAGAAATTGGGTTTTATAATTCAGGGAGTAATCAATTAGACAGGCAGATTCTTGCAGAATTATGTGGAGTTGAAATAAATGAAGAAATAGGCGAAGAAAAATCGTTTTCTCTCGAGAAAAACATAGAAGTATGCGATGATGTAATAAAGAATATCCAAAAAATCATTGACAGAAAAGCATCCCTTTGCGATCAGGAAGTAATGATGCCTCAATTCTCCTTAAAATATACAAGAAAGATTAAAATAATTGAAGATAGCCAGGTTATAGCAAGATTTACTGATGGGAACCCTGCAATCGTTGTAAGAGAAAAAAAAGATGGCAAAGGAAATATGGTTTATTTTGCAGGGATGCCCTCAAGAATATCTTCAAAGCCACAGTATAAAACATTTGTTAGGAATCTTTCACATATTCTATTTGCTCAACTTGTTGAATGGACAGCAGGTAAAAAACCAGAAATTTATATCAGTGACTGGACTGAAAACATACCTATGGAAGGTCAAAGACCTCTTGACCAGAGATTTATGCCAAGTTTTGAGTTTTTCCCATTAACAGGCGAAAAATCCGCAATCTGTGTTATTTCTTCATATTTCAAGGAGCCAACATCATTCAAAATCTTCCTGAAAAAAAGAAATACTGCCCTGAAATCAGTGAAGGAACTTATCTCAAAGAAAAAAATTGAGTGGGAACAAGAAGAAAATAGATACATAATAAATGTTGATATCGGATTTGATGATGCACTAAAAATCTTTGTCTTTAGGTTTGAATAAACATATTGAAGACCATTATAATTAAAGATGAAATATAAGAAAACAAGGTAAGTAAAAAGGCAATATTTTATGCTGTAAATAAGGAGGGAAAGATGGAAGTTGTATTGTTCGATGATTTCAAAAAGATTGATATGAGGGTTGGTAAAATAGTGGATGTTCAGGAACACCCTGATGCAGATAAACTTTATGTCATTGATATTGATGTTGGTACTGAAAAAAGAAAGATTGTTGCTGGCATAAGGCCATACTACCAGAAAGAAGAACTAATCGGAAAACTCGTGATAATTGTAGTAAATCTTGAACCACGTAAAATTCGTGGTATTGAAAGCCAGGGCATGTTGCTCGCAGGACTCGACGATGGAGTTCTTGGTGTTCTTACCATCGACAGAAATGTAAGTCCTGGAACCAGAATTACCTGAAACTATAAGTTTTCAGGTAACCAGGTTATTGAGAAGGTTATATTGATTGTAAGATACAGGATACAAAATGAAAAATAAGGGTTTGAGGGCAATTTATTTTGACTTTTGCAATTTAACTTTTACATTTTGAGTTAAGTGTTGAGGATATAATGACCTGTTTCTACGAAACACCCACCTAAAAGAAAAAATTAGAAATCTTCTTCTATAAAGTAGGGAAAACCCAGGAAAGTGAAAAATGCAAAAATACCTTTTTCCCCTATTTTCGGGTCAGGAAAAGAAAACATAGGAATATCTTTTCTTGTTTGAATAAGGGAATATTTTCAGGCAAAGTAGATGTGATAATCTGAAATAAGGGACTTGATGTAATTCAGGAGTTTATTTATTTTTCGAAACAAAAAGTCCATGCTTTGTTTTTTCCCAGAAGTGGGGTTTTCTAAAAATCTGTAAAAACCCTTTCCACGCACCAATACTCATAAGTATCCAGTAAATCGGTGAAATGAGTGTTTCTGGTATAAGATATCTATATGACCGTTTAAGGCAGCCCATAACATTAAGAAGAACAAAAATTCCATTACTGACAAGAAGCACATATGTGATAATATCTGAAGATGGGTATAAAAAACCATAAAAAATCTGGTTTTCTGCTGTTATAAACCATGCTGCTGTTATAACCCAATAAACAGGATTAAAAAGAAGTGTAATAAAAAGACCTGCAACAGTTAATTGAAAACTAAAAAAATTAACAAGTCCCATTTCTTTGATAACAACCATTGGTTTGCGCATATGCACACACCATGTCTGTATATAACCCTTAACCCATCTTGATCTCTGCTTCAACCAGTTTACAAGTTTACTATTTGCTTCTTCCCAGGTTGTACTGTCGAGGATTCTCGTTCTAAAACCTTTTCTGAAAAGTCGTATTCCAAGGTCACAATCTTCAGCAACATTGTAAGGATCCCAGCCGCCAATTTCTTTCAGGCACCCTGTCTTAAAATGGTTTGATGTACCACCTAAAGGTATTGGTACTTCGAGAGCATCCAAACCAGGTAGATAAAGGTCAAACCACATTGAATATTCAGAGGTAAACCATCTTGTTAAGATGTTTTGTTTTGGATTATAGTAGTTTAATTTTGCCTGTAAGCATATAACCCTGCTATCTTCAATTTTTCTGAATGCACAGATGCTTTTCTTTAATTGATCTGGTTCAGGAATATCTTCTGCATCATATATAACAAGGTATTCTCCCTTTGCTTTTTCCAGGCCAACATTACAGGCCTTTGGCTTTGTTCTCGGTTGTGTATCAGGAATAATTGTAATCTTAAAATATTCAGGTATCCTCATTTTCTTCAAAGCATCCTGCATTGTTGTGTCTATTTCTTCAACAAGAATCTGTACATCCAGTTTATCCTGAGGATAGTCAATCTGAGATATAGAAGAAATAAGTTGAGGGATTATTTCTGTCTCCTTAAAAACAGGAAGAAGAATTGTATACACCGGCAGTGTATCATCTGAAAGATTTTCTATTTCTGTCTGGCTGATACATATTTCCCGTTTCTTTACAAAACCTATAGACACAAGCAAGAATTTGTATAGTATCGTAGCAAGATAAAAAATACTTATGAGGATGTTCGCTATGATAAAAAATTCTTTGCCCTGATACACTGCAAGAAAAATACACAGGACAAAGATTGATATCCCTGTAATCCTTTGTCTTGAATCAAGAGTTATTATCGCACTGTCTATCATAGTTTTAAAAACATAGTTTAAAAGTTATGTTATGATAACACAGTTCATATTAAATTAAAGTATTTATGAAAAAACGAGATGAATAGTAAGACGTAAAAACAGAAAAATAGACATTCAAAAATTATTGTGAATTTGACTTGAAATTTTTTAATGTTTATAATTTTTTTTATGAGCGATCCTACATTATTAACTCTTTATCAAAAATTTCTTACTTATCTTCCGAGGATTCCTATTGCACTGATAATCTGTGCAGCAGGATGGTTTCTCGGTAAGACATGGAACAGGTTTTACATTAGAATTTCAAAAAAGTCCAGTATAAATTCTGTTGCCAAAAAATACATCGGTAGAACTGTTTATATTGCAATATTCTGTCTTGCTTTAATAATTGCACTTTCTATCCTTGGTCTTGACATTTCTCCTTTACTTGCAAGTATCGGAGCAGGAGGGTTAATCATTGGATTTGGAGTAAGGGAGACGGTTTCAGATTTTGCAAGCGGGTTATTAATCCTTATGTACAGACCATTTAAGGTTGGAGATTTTGTAAAGATTGGTGTTGTCGAAGGAGAAATAAGCGTAATCAGCCCAGTTAATATTGAGATAAAAGGAAAAGACGGCAAGAGGATTCTTGTTCCGAATCGGAGTGCCTGGGGACAGGTTGTTTATAATTCTACAAGAGATGGTAAAAACATTACAACATTGCAGATTACTGTTTCTTCTGCATCTGATGAATTTGAAAAAGTATTAGATAATATATTCAAGAGTATAGAATTAAAATATAGATGTATTATTTCAGGAGTTTCAACAGCAGGAATTATCTATTCTGTTTATATTGAAATTCCTAAAGACGGATCCTGTACTATCGAGAATATTATTAAAAATATCTGGCTTCTTTTGAAAGAAAAAAACATTACTGCTACAATCGCTATCCAGCCGTGAAAAGTATCAAGTTCAAAGCCATTGTCACATATGATGGAACCTGTTTTTTTGGGTGGCAAAGTCAGGCAGGAAATAGAACCATACAATCAGAGATTGAGCACACACTTGAAAATATTTTTGGAGCCACTGTGAAAATAAAAGCATCAGGCCGTACGGATGCATCTGTCCATGGATTAAGACAGGTATTCTCATTTTCTGTTAAAACAGAAATGAGTCCAATCCAGGTACTTCGAGCAATGAATTCTTTACTTGATAGAAAGATAAGGATAAAACAGGTTTCATATGCAGAGGAAGATTTTCATCCGAGGTTTTGTGCAGAAAAAAAGATCTACCGTTATCTTATCTGTGATTTTCCCTCGCCCTTTTTGATAAATAGAGCGTGGTACATCGGGAAAGAATTGAATCTTTCGAGAATGAGGAAGGCAGCCATTTCAATTGTTGGTACACATGATTTTACAAGTTTTCAGGCATCCGGCAGAAAAGCGGAAAATCCAGTTCGAACAATTGAATATATTAAAATAAAGAAGGAATATTTTTGTATAGACCCTGATATAAAAATTGTATTGATTGAAATATGCGGCACAGGGTTTCTTTATAAAATGGTCAGGAATATTGTGGGTACACTTGTGGATGTTGGCATAGGCAAAAAACAACCATGTGAGATAAAAAACATCATTGAGGCAAAAAACAGAAATTTTGCTTCAGCAACTGCTCCAGGATATGCCCTTTATTTGGGAAATGTTATGTATTCTGATTAAAAACAATGGGAAATTCATTGATGATACACAAAAAACAAATTGAAGGTATATTTGGCGAACGTGCAGTATTTAATGCTTCTGCCAGGAAGTTTACAACATTTAAGACAGGTGGGTCTGTTGCAGTAATTGTTTTTCCATCAACAGAAAAAGAGATTGACTTTCTTTTTGACCTTAATAAAGATGGTGTCTGTGTAAAGTTTATTGGTTGTGGTTCAAATATACTTATCAGTGATGATGGGTTTGATGGTATTATAGCAATTACCAGAAATTTTTCCAGTATTGAATACTCAGACAATTTTTTAAGGATTTTTTCGGGTGTAGAATTAAAAAAAGTTCTGGGTTTTTGTGTTAAAAATACTCTACAGAATCTTGAGTTTCTTGCAGGAATTCCTGGAACTGTTGGAGGCAGCATTATAGGAAATGCTGGCGCAAATAATAAAAGTATTTCTGATGTGATTCATTCTATTAGATTTCTCGATAAAAACGGGTTCTGGTGTGAAAAAAGAAAGGACGATATTATCTGGGGATATAGGTATTCTGATTTAAGAAGGTATGCTTTTTTTGTTGAATGGGCAAGGATATCTGTTGAAAAAGGAGACAGAAAAATAATAAAAGAAAATATAAAAGACATAATGAAGAAAAGAATACAAAACCAGCCACTTGGTTATCCTTCTGCTGGCTGTATTTTTAAAAATCCTCCTGGTAATTTTGCAGGAATGCTCATAGAAAACTCTGGTTTAAAAGGCTTTCGCATTGGTGATGCAGAGGTTTCAAATAAACATGCGAATTTTATTATAAACCTTGGAAATGCAACATCTCTGGACATATGGAAGATTATGGTGCATATTCAAAGCACAATCAAAAAAAAATATAATATAGACCTTGAACCTGAAATAGAACTTATAGGGAGGTTTCCTTGAAAATTGTTGTTTTGTGTGGTGGCGATAGCCCTGAAAGAAAAATATCATTGGTTTCAGGTAATTCAGTTGCAAAAGCACTTTCAAAAAAATATACTGTTTTTAAGATTGACCCAAAAGGAAAGGGTTTCTTGAAAAAACTTCTTAAGATTAATCCTGATTGTGTATTTATTGCACTACATGGTGGAAACGGAGAAAACGGTGTAATTCAGGGATTTCTGGAAACACTGGGTATTCCTTATACTGGCTCAGGTGTGAGTGCAAGTGCAGTATGTATGAACAAAATTCTTACAAAAAAGATACTCTATTCCAGTGGTATTCCAACAGCCGAATTTATACCTGTTGAGAAAAATAAAATCCCCAGGGTTCCTTTTGAATATCCCTGTGTTGTAAAACCAGCCAATCTTGGTTCAACAGTTGGAATTTCTATAGTTAATAATGAAAAAAATCTAAAGAAAGCAATCAGATATGCGTATAAACTGGATACAGAGGTTTTTATAGAAAAATTTATAAAAGGAAAAGAAATCACAATTGGTATCATAGGGAATGAAAAGCCCGAGGCACTTCCACCTATTGAAATCAGGACAAAGCGAAAATTATATGATTTCACTGCAAAATATAAAAAAGGTGAAAGTGTTCATATTATTCCCCCTGAAATTGATAAAAAACTCCTTAATACAGCAGAAGATTATGCTATAAGGACATATAATGTACTGGGTTGTTCTGGTTGCGCAAGGATGGAGATTATTATACAGGAGGATGGAGATATGTTTGTCCTTGATGTTAATACAATTCCTGGCTTTACTCCTTTGAGTTTGCTTCCAGATGCTGCCAGACATTCAGGAATTTCTTTTGAACAATTATGTGAAAAACTTATACACCTTGGAATCAAAAGATGCGAGAAAAGTTAATAGAAGAGAAAAGGAAAAGAATTAAAAGATGGTTATCAGGTTTCATTATACTTTTGGTTATCTGCATTATCATTTGCCTCAGATGTTTTTTGCCATTGTGGTTTAAGCAACTTTCAATCTTTAAAGTTAAAAACATTATTGTTGAGCCCCAGATACATTCCTCATTTATAAGGACATATATTTCAATACCAGAATCCACCTGTATTTTATATTTAGATCTCGAAGATATTTATAAAAAGATAAAGCAGATTTATTTTATTGAGGATTGTTCTATTGAAAAACATCTCCCTGATACAATCTTTATCAAACTGAAAACACGAACTCCGTGGGTTGTTGTCTCAGATGCAAAGCGTGCAGTAATTATGGATCGACAGGGGTTTTTTCTTCCATTGCAAGAGAACTTCAGGGCATGGAATATTGTTGGAATGGATCCTGGCGAAATTGGTAAACAAACAACAGAAATCGAAAAATTGAATATTTTAAAAGAGATTGAGCAATGGTATAATTATTATGGGATTGGTAATATTTTTCCTGTTAATACAATTTTGATTGAGGATATCGATAGAATTATCCTTACAAACTCAGAAGGATGTGTTTATATACGCGGAGATGGAATACAAAGTCAGATTGAAACACTAAAAAAAGTTCTTGTTAATTGCAAGAAAAATAATTTCCAGTTTGAGTATATAGATATGAGGTTTGATCAACCGTATGTAAAAAATAAAGATGTAAATACGCAACCCGATGTGAGTGCGAAAGGAAAGATTGAAAAAAATTAGTTAGGATTGAGATATAAGAACAAAATAAACAATCAGAGATAAACATGGCAAAAGAAACAATTGTTTCACTTGATATAGGTTCTAATAAGATTGTAGGTTTAGTTGCTGTGGTTAACAATGGGTCTGTAGAGATAGAAGCAGCAGAACATATTGAATATGAAGAAAGGGTTGTTGAAAAAGGAAGGGTTGTTGATATTTATGGTTGTACAGAGTATATAAAAAGGATACTTACAGAGCTTGAACAACAAGCACGCAGGGCTCTACCTCTTGTGAACATAAGCATAGGAGGGGGGTTTGTTAGAGGATGGACAACATTTCATACCCTTAATCTTGAGACATCCCGGAGAAAAATTACAGAGGTTGACATAGAAAATCTTCTTAAAAATATCAGGAACGAAAACAACATTCCGCAGGATGCATATATTCTACATCTTCTTCCTCAGGAATATATCATTGATGAAGAGACAAGAGTAAGAAAAAATCCTGAGGGTATGTTTGGAAGTTCCATAGGAGCAGTTGTTCATGTTTGTATTGTTCAGGAGAATCCATTAAGAAATATAGTAGAATGCGTAAAGAAAACCGGATCCAGGGTAGATAAAGTGTATCCACATTCTTGGGCATGTGCCGAAGCGCTTCTCTCTGAGGAAGAAAAAGAATCAGGAGTTCTACTGATTGATATAGGAAAGGGAACGACTGATTTTCTTTTTTATGATGAAAGCAATCTTTGTGGGACATATTCCATTATGACAGGAGGCGAACATATTGACTCTGATATTTCTAAGATTCTCGAGGTCTCTATGGAAACAGCCAATGAGATAAAAAAACAGTATGGCTGGTGTAATTATGATACACTTGTTTCAGAAAATTCTCCTGAACTTACACATCAGGTCGAAGTAAGAGCAATTGGAAGTGGGGCAAAAAAATTTGTTACTGTTGATGAGATATCAAAAATCGTATATGATAGAATATCTGATACATTAGCAAGGGTCACAAAAAAAATAGAAGAAGATGTTGATGTGTGGCCAAGATTAGGAGCAGGGATTGTACTGACAGGTGGTTCATCTTTACTGAAGGGCATTAAATCTTGTGCTGAAAATTTTTTTGGAAGACCTGTAAGAATTGCCAGTCCAAGAAATGTTATGGGGCTTACTTCATCCTATCAACAGCCATTTTTTTCTTCAGTAGTTGGCACTCTTTTATTGTGTAAGAAAGATATGGAAAATGAAGATGAGCCCGAGTCTGACTGGATAAAAAAGTTTAATGACAAAAAGCAAAGGATAGCAAACCGTTTCAAAACTATATGGAATAAATGGTGAGATATGGCAAACTTTGTACTTGAAGAAGCAAAGATTACTCCAATTAAAATTAAGGTTATAGGTGTTGGAGGGGGTGGTGGTAAAATTGTTAGCAGGATTGCTCCAAATCTTGAAGAAATAGAGACAGTTGCTATTGATACGGATGTACAGGCACTTAAACATTGTGGTGTTTCCTTAAAAATTCAAATTGGTGAAAAGATAACTCAGGGAATAGGAGGTGCTGGTTGTGATCCGGATAAGGGCAAGTATGCTGCAAATGAAGATCAAGAGAAAATTAAGGATGTTTTGAAAAATACACATATAGTTTTTCTTGTTGCTGGATTAGGAGGTGGAACTGGTACAGGTGCATCGCCTGTTGTTGCAAAGATAGCAAGGGACATGGGTGCTCTTGTTATTGCTACTGTCACGCTTCCTTTTAAGTGGGAA
>MWDQ01000072.1 GCA_002070645.1 candidate division TA06 bacterium ADurb.Bin131 | reverse complement strand
ACATCTACCTCCTACTTTAACCTCGCAAGAGATATCTAATGAAAACAAATCACATTTTTTGAGTTAGTATCCCTTGGTTAAAATATTATAGCACCATATCAACAAGCAATAAAATTAACTACTTCTTCCCTTACATTTTTTGCTTTGCATTTTGCAATTCAGATTTTCTTACATCCTTCAAAATCTCATTTAATATCCTATATCCGGCATTTCAAATCTCTCAAACTCTTGATTCTTACCCTATAATAAAATTGGATTTTGCAATACTTAACTAAATTGTTACTGAACGATGTTAAAAATGGATTTGTGGATAAATTAAGGAATTTTTAGAATATAAAAAAGAAAAATATAGATTGTATCAACAATCCGAACATCCTCTATTATTAATAATCCCTCATGCTGACTGCTGTTTCCACGAAAATCTTATAGTTTTCTATTACATAATCAGGCAACACTGCGGCAGTACTCGGGGCTGATGTCGGACAGAGGATAAATCCACCACCTGGCTTTCCTTGTTTAATTGTTTCAATTGTAAGGTCTCTTATTCCATCTGGCTTCATGGTGTAAAATGCGCCATCTTCAATTCCGCCATCAAGACACATCCTTCCCCTGCAAATTTCTTTTGCCTGTGCAAGTGTAATACTTCCAACAGGCGGTGGTTCAATTGGATTAAGGCAATCAAGCTCCATTTCAATAAATCCATTAATTACTGGCTTCATATCTCCATGACAGTGTATCCAGGTTAATTTTTTAGCATCATGAACAAGGTTGATAATTTTTCTATCATATTCCACAACAAATTCATAAAAATCCTTTACAGAAGCAAGTGGTGGAATACATAATTCAGGACCAACCCATCCGTACACATCGCCAATTTTATAGGAGAGGTAATGTTTTACAAGTTTTTCTAACTTATTAAAAGCCCTATCAATCATTTCCTTGAGTAATTCCCTTTCATCGTAAAGCCAGTATCCAAAAATTTCTGAACCCATTAATCTTTGAACCATATACATCGCTTCATCAATATCAACCATAAGCATTGCACGATTACCTGTTTTTTTCTCAAGTTCAAAGTAAGAATTAACCTCTGGAGTTTTTGCATCGGGTATAGAAAGCCATTTTTTTGCATCATCTACATCTTCAATAAAATATTTCTTCACACGGCCAGGTGCTCCTGTAAAGGGTGCACAAAAAACATTCTCAAGAGGACCTTTTGGAGTAAAAATAGTGGTGGTAATCTCTTTTAATCCTTTTTCTGGAAGAATTTTTTCTATTACTGAACTTTTATACGGTAATTCAGGACTTTCATTTTTTGATGGATACCAGTTTCTGATTATCTCAAGTTCGTATTTCTCAGTAATATCATAAAGAACATCCCAGTCCTGCCTGTCAGGAAACATTGGATCCACACCCCATAATCTTATAGGCATCCTGTCAATTTCCTGATTCTTGAAAACCCTGATTAACCGTTCCTTCGATGTCATATTATCTTACAGGAGAATATAAAAATAATCTTCCGAGAAAACCATCTGTTGCCTGTGCTGGGCTTAAACCAGTGCTTACACATACAGCAATTGTATTTTTCTGTCCATATTTAATAAAATTCGTGATATCCATATCAATAGGCGCAGGACTTATATATGCTTCGAGGTATTGCCTGTGCCCGACATACTTCCCGTTTACCCATACCCATGCCTCACAGGTAACAAAAGGTGAATAAAGTTCTATGGGTTTACCTTTGAATTTTGAAGGTACGTCCAGTTCAAAAACATACCACATTTTTCCGAGATATGGCATACCATCAGAGGACATATATCCCTGTGCATAAAAAGGAATTGTGGTATCAATCGTTCCCCATTTACTCCTGTCAAAATCAGGTGCATGCCAGTTAAAATGCTTACCAAGACCTGCTTTATCAAGAGAAAATTTAACACTTTTCGGAGAGGTTGCAATAAGTATTCCTGTTTCTCCATTTGTCATTCCATTCAATTGTTGATACAGTTTTTTTCTCTTTAAAATACCAAAATAAGAATCGCCTGAATAATATCTTTCTCTTGCAGTAAGAGCAGGTGGCATCGCAAGAAATGGGTTTATTTTGTTCAGAGCAAGACGACACTCAATCATCTTATCAGCATATTTTTCTGCATCAGCCCACCTTGCATCAAACTCTGCACCCTTCATTGACATATATGCCTTTAAGTGTTCGAGAGTTAATCTGTCAACTAAAACATTTCTTTTGATAATATCTGTGTCTGCAAGTTTTTCTGCCTCTGAAATACATAATTCAAGTTTATTGAGAAGATCTTTTGTATAAACAAAAGGAAGTATTCTGTCTTCGTGTCCGAGGAAAGGTGTGTCAAGAAGGCAATCTTCAATGGATTCCCAGAAATTCCGGGCTGGCTTTGCTGCTGGGCCATACCAGTTTTTATAAAAATCATTCAGAATTGCATTAACATCAGCATCAGGATTCCACATTAATTGAGCACGGACATATCTTGTCGCAATACCTTCTTCAAAATATGGTAGCCGAGTTTCATTTATAAACCCAATAAGTCCCCATTTTTTGAAAAGCGGGTAATTA
>MWDQ01000071.1 GCA_002070645.1 candidate division TA06 bacterium ADurb.Bin131 | reverse complement strand
TGGAATTTAAAAAGATGTACTTTCATCGTATAATTTTATTATGGATAACGAGCTTTTTGAAGGAAAGAACGAAAAAAATGAGGATTTTTTAGAACCCCTTGCCCGCAGGATGAGACCTCGCAATCTTAAAGAATTTATTGGTCAGAGGCACATCCTTTCTAATGGCAGCCCTCTTTACAAACTGATACTTACGGATAAACTTGCGAACCTTATATTTTATGGTCCACCGGGATGTGGCAAGACAGCCCTTGCAATGGTTATTGCAGAAACTACAAAAAAAGATTTTGTGAATCTGAATGCAATCACAGCAACAGTGTCTGATGTAAGGAGGATTATTGAAGATGCAAGATGGAGAAAAAATCAAAAGAAAGAAAAAACAATTCTTTTTATAGATGAGATTGCGCATTTTAATAAACTTCAACAGGATGCCTTGATGCCTGAGGTTGAAAATGGCACGATTATTTTGATATGTGCAACTACACATAATCCATTTTTTTCAATAAACAAGCCGCTTGTTTCTCGTTCATTGGTTTTTGAATTTAAGCCACTGAGCAATGATGATATAAAAACAATTGTTCGAAGTGCTATATCAAATAAGGAAAGAGGGCTTGGAAATCTTAATCTCAAGATTGATGACAATGTTCTGGACTATATCGCAAGATATTCAAATGGCGATGCGCGTGTTGCACTCAATATTCTTGAAACATCCGTAAACATAGCAGAAAACATCAAAGATGGCTCTATTTTGATAGATATGAAAACAATTTTTGAGATAACCCAGAAAAGATATATCGGATACGATAGAGAGGATGAACATTATGATACAATCTCTGCTTTTATAAAAAGTATCAGAGGTTCAGACCCTGATGCAGCCCTGTACTGGCTTGCAAAGATGCTTGCAGGGGGCGAAGATCCAGCATTTATAGCAAGAAGAATTCTTATTTCTGCTTCAGAAGATATTGGAAATGCTGATCCTATGGCGATTGTTGTTGCTGCTTCTGCACTCGCAGCAGTGCAACACGTCGGAATGCCTGAAGCAAAAATATGCCTTGCACAGGCAACAATCTATCTTGCAACAGCACCAAAAAGCAATGCAAGTTATCTTGCAATTGAAAAAGCAGAAACAGAGATTGAAAAAGAAATAACACAGGAGGTACCAGATTATCTAAAATCAACTGGATATAAAGGCGCAGAAAAACTTGGACATGGCAAAGGATATTTGTATCCCCATGATTTTAAGGGACATTTTGTGCCGCAGAACTATACGAGGAAAAAGGTTTTATTTTATAGTCCTACTGATTCAGGGTATGAACGAAGAATAAAAATTTTTCTACAAAGAATTGAATCAATGCGACAAAAAAAATAAGCCAGTGGAAAACTAAAATTTTCCTAGGTTTTTTCGGGTTTTTCTCAAAGCAAAATCGAAAAAGGAATGAAAAATCAAAAGGAGTGTAGTAGTTTCTTTTAGAAAGGGAGCAAAATAAACTATGAGCATAAAAGAAAAGATTGAAATAAGAAAGAATATTCTTAATCAACTTAAAAATCTAACTCCTGAGGAGTGGGACAAAAGAAGTAGAAGTATTATCAATAATTTTTTATCTTTGCCTGAATATAAAACCTGCTGGACACTGATGAGTTATGTTTCTTTTAATAAAGAGGTTGATACAATTCCAATTATCAAGGATGCTCTCGGTAAAGCAAAAACAGTTTGCGTGCCTGAAGTCAAATGGGAAGATTCAACTATGAAACCTGTGCAGATATTTAATCTTGATGATATTGATTTTTCAACAAAAGTTCCACAGCCATTGTCCGATGCAGAGATTATACCTGCAGAGATTGATTTAATAATAGTGCCCGGGCTTGCATTTGACAGGGGATTTAACCGTATTGGCAGAGGTAAAGGTTTTTATGATAGGTTTCTTCGCGTGTGCAATGGAATAAAGGTATCTCTATCATTTGATTTTCAGGTTTTTGAAAGTATTCCAGTAGATGAAAATGATGTCCCTATTGATATTATCATTACAGAAACAGAGATTTTGAGGCATTGAGTAAATATTTGTGTTTGAGAACAAACATAAAAATTAGTAAAAATTCATCCTGTAAATTTAATAATCTGTTTTCCTTTGCTTCTTATTATTTTTTCATATCCATTCTGGCATTTTGAATAAGACATTTTTGTCTTTGAGGATATTTTCAGGTATATCAAGACGTTCAAAACGAAAATATATTCCCCATGCCCTTGCTCTATTTCCACCAAGGCCGATAACAATTTTATGTTTGCCTGCATCTGCCTGAAATTTTACCTTTGCTTTATCTTCCCACGCAGGATTTGTCCCTTCAGGGTCATGGAAAATTTCCTTATCGTCTATCCATACCTTTATGGGTCCATCATAACCAATGCATGCTGCAAGGCTCATTGGTTCATCTGTTTTGAATTCCCTCGAAAACCATATTATAAAATCCTTGTCTTTGTATTGTCCGGTTTTTTCATGTAAATCACAAAATCTATCCTGAAACTTCATACGTTGCCATATAACTTCTTTCTGGTGATTGACTGTAAGGCCATTTAGTTTTGAATCAACCCCTTCTGGTAGATTAAAAGGAAACGAAATATCCCATTCAATACACATCGGTGTTAGCGCACGGTATTGTCCGAGCATAACCGGCCCGAATACACAAAGAGATTTATCTTGAATATCCCTGATATTACAGTATGGATCTGTTCCATATCCATAATAAAGAAATTTCCCATCAAGCCCTGAAGCAGGAAGATTAGACCTTATTATTACACAGTTTCCTGAAACAATTGTGTCATAAACAAATGGGCTAGGTTCAGGATCTCCAATACAAAATCCTGATGGACGAACTCCTTCTGAAACAAAAAATCTTTCTGATACATTTTTGAATTGTATCCTTATTTCAGAAAAATTATAAGGAGGAACTGGCTTTATGCTAATCTTATCCATTTGGATTGGTGGTTTTCCTGCTGTTTTTCCGTTTAGCAATACATTCATTGCATAAGCCATTCTTTTACCAAGTCGGTTCTGATCTTTTCCACTGACGTGTATTGTATCATCAAGAGAAAGGTCAACCGCAGGAACAACAGAGTAATTTTTTACTTCTTCAAGTAATCTAAATTGCTTTTCCTGTATTGAATTCCACCAGGTATCTTTGGCGCCAACATTAACCAATCTTCCAATCTGGACCGCGACAAAAGGAAGATCAGGGGTTTTCAAATCATCCCTGAAAGATGAAATAAGGTTCTTCATTCTATCTGTGTAATAGGGGATATCTTTTTCATTTGCGTCGCTTTCACCCTGATACCAAATAATTCCTGTAATTCTTCCTGAATTTTTTTTGATTCTTCTCAACGTCGCTCCGTAAAGGGATTTGCCACAAAGATGTTTTAGTAATGGATCCCACTGGGTCATTGTTGTTCCTCCATGGGCACAGGCAAGAATTCCCTGAGGAATGCCAGTTAACCGAAACATCTCCTGCGCAAAGGCAACTGCCGGGCCAGTACCTGTAAATGGATTTCCACGCACCCCTCTGGTAATTCCCAAATCAATATGCACATCATCAACACATTCCCACAGGTTATGAATTGGGTCTTTTGCTATATCCCATTTATCATTCATATAAAACGCTCTTACCATTGGATGAGGTTTTGCTGCATCCTTCAACAGTCCACAGCCCTGCATATTGGATTGTCCTGCTGCAACCCATACATAACCAACAAGCACATTTTTTACTTTTTTTCTGTCAAAAACCTTTCCATTTTTATCTTCAATTGTTATCTCAATTAAATAAGGCCCACCTGCTTTAAGCCCTTTGAGGACTCCTTTGAAAGTTCCTTTTTCTGAATATCCAATATGATTATGACTGAAACCTTTAACAATTGAATCTTTTTCATTCATCACTTTTACAAAAACTTTTCCATCTTTTTCTGCTTTACCTGATATTTCTACATCGCAAACATTTTTCTTATTCATCTGCAAAACTGTGTTATCAAACAATCCGATTTCTATAATCATTTAGTCTCCTTTATCTTTGTACGATAGCCAGACCTTTTATGTCTTTAACAGTGTTTTTCTTTTATTTTTTCAACAAGAGTATATCAACATCCTTAAGTGGAATTTCACAGGAAACAATGCCCTTTTCCTGGTTATACTGAATTACTCCAGATGATATACTTTCAACAGAGGAAATTTTTTCAGAGCATTGAATATCAAGTTTAACTCTATCCTTATCAGACCCTGACCAGTTTAATACTGTAACCGCTATTCCTTTTTCTGAAATAAGTGGCAGTGCCTCTATCATTGGCTCGCTCACAGAAACAAATGGTTTTATACCTGCTTTTTTCACTGGCAAGAGTATTGATTGTCTTATTTCAGGAGAAAACCCAGTAGGTAATCCATTATAACCGGTTTTGCCTGATTCAATCTGAGACAAAAAGTATGAACATCCTGGATAAAAGGCATAATGAAATATTCCACCTTTGCCTGCAGGAGAAAATACCACTGCAGGGGTATTGTCTGAAAATTTCGCAAGAACTTCTGTGTTTTTCTTCGTCGAAATAATTTTTCCTTTTGACCAGGCAGTTTTGAAAGAACCTGAATTATTATTTACTGTATCAACACCACTGTCCTTCCATTTATTCCACGAGATTACAATCCTCGGTTGAGCCGCTTCATCAATCTTTATTCCTGCGTATGAGTATAAACTGTTTAGTGGCTCATCATATCTATCTGCTGTAATTGCGCCATATGTTGTAGCAAGATAACCACCCTGTTCAATCCATCTCTGGATTGATTTTATGGTTTCTGCCGGGATATTCGGCGCAGTAATAAAAACAAGTTTGTAGTTTGACATAATCTTCTGATCATTCAGGTCTGTTTCATCAATAAAATCAACAGGAATGTTTGCGTGCATCAACGCGATATAAAGGTCATAAACCTCTGCCATATATGTTGTTGTTGCATTGTTCTGATTTGTATTTGTTGCGTCAACAATTCCTGATGCTATCTCCATTTCTTTTTGATCCCATACAAGACTACTTTGAGGAGTTAGAATTGCAACCTGCGGAATAAGAGGGTTTCCTGGATAAATGTAATCCTCTGCTTTTGCTGCCATTGTTGCTGCCCTCATAATACCTTTTATAACCTTTGGATTTTCACTCCAGCAATTTCCAGGAAAGTTATATTCAGGACCAAAAACATAAAACTTAATAACTTTTGCGCCATGGCCAAACAACGTAAGCATTTTTTGCGTAACCCCCTCTCCTGCTGTTGCACCTATTACATATCCACCAAATTTAACATTGCTTTTTCTTGCGGCACTTTTGAGTTTACTCGAATAAAATGACCATTGATATGCAAGATTATCTCCAAACCAGTCCTCTGTCCACATACAAGTAGAACCTCTTGCTCTGCCAAACTCAAGCCAGTCATGCCCGCCCATTGCTGCGTCAGAACTGGTTTTATCAGGATTATGGGCGAATGGACCCGGGAAATAGTATCTTCCAGCAAAAAAATTCCAGTTAACTGTGATAGGCATCTCTGGATAAAATGCATCCTCGAGCGCTCTTGTTGATTTTGCAAAAAGACCATTTGAAACATAGGGGAAAAACCTGCACGTCCAATAATAAAGCCGTCTTAATGGAAGTTCTTTGTTTGCAACACTTCTACCAAGGGGTTTTACCTTATCCCAGTCATTCCAGTTCTTAAAACCAAAGTCCTGTGGTTTAAGACCCTGGGCTTTTAGATATGAATGAAACCTCTCTAAGTTTTTTGGGTTTTCATTCACGTACTTAAAAACAGAAGGAAAATACCAACCAGGTTCATCAGAAAGTCCAAAAGCAGCCATATCCTTTACATTATATCCAGCATCAACATAAGGTTTTGCAATGTTCTGCGCCCATTTTTTAATTGCTGTGTCTGATGTTTCTTTTTCGTCAAAATCAAAAGCATATCCTGGAGGATTATAAACTGCCCATGAAATCTTTTGAATGCCTGTTTTTAACATAAGTTCTCTTAGGTTTTTATCGGGCGGCATCAAAAAAGCGTTGAACCCGAGTTTTGATAAATTATCAAGGCCTTGTTTCCAGTTATAGAAATCACTGTCTCCGCCGATAAACCTATCTATAATAAGAAGTTTTTCGGGCCTTTTAATCTCTCCAATGGATTCAGCCGCTTCATTAATTCGTGCCCAGTATTTATTGTTATACTGAGCCATTGTTCCCATTTTTATTGTATTGTTTTCCTCCCATTGAAGAATACCAACAGTCATTGCACCAGAGCCAGAAAAGAGCGCTTGGCCAGAGTATTGTTTCCCTTCTACCTCGCATTCAAGAGATATATTCGTTCCTGGTATGTATGGAGCAAAACGTAGATGAACCACCAATGGATATTTACGGAGATAGAGATTCGGATATTGTTTTTCTATTACAGTAATAATTTCGTTATCAATCTTTGTCCATTCAGTCCAGACATTCTTATCAGTATTAAAATTTATCTTTGTTCCATCAATAACAACCTGAAATTTATTCGTCTGGTTTGATGCAGGTGGCTCAATTTTTACTCTGAAAGAAAATTCTTTGCCATAAGAAAATGCCATACTACAAAAAAGCATCGCAACAGCAAATGCAAAAACACCAAAAATTTTTCTAAACATTTCTCCTCCTTTTTTGTTTTTGGGTAGTGCCAAACCTGGCTAAATCTCCTTCTCCCCCTTTGCAAAGGGGGAATTAGGGGGAGGACTTTTTCAAAGTGGGAAACCTATATGGATTTCAGTTCCCGTGTTTTTATAATAACATACATCAATTGAACCAGAAGATACTCACTGCTCCACGTTTAATAGCAAGTTAATCCAATTCCCACTTGACCATTAATATGGTTAATCTTTGCATATTCAATCAAACTTCCATAGAACACTATCTATGCAAAGATATTAATTTTTCCTTTATTATGTCCGCTGCTTTTTCTCCTGAGAGAAACATTCCGCCAAAGATTGCGCCCATCCTCGGAGAACCAAAAACAGCATTTGCTGCCATGCCACATACAAAAAGTCCAGGATAAACCTCTTTTGTATTACAGATTATCTGTTTTTCTCCTTCTTCTGCCCACATTGATTTTTCCCCTGCAACAGAACCAGTTGGGGTAATCAATTTCTTTTCCATTTTTTTTTCAAAAATTCTGCATATTTCCGCATCATGACCTGTTGCATCAACAACAAATTTTGCTTTTACAACAAGTGGGTCAACATGAAGTTTTGACCAATTAACCGCACTCCAGTTAATCACAATTCCGCATATTTTATCTGTTCTTATAACAACATCTTCTACACTCATTAAATTAAATATCCTTGCTCCATTTTTTATTGCCTGATAACACAATGCAGATATGGTTTCAATTGAGTTTGCGACATAAATCTGCTCATTATATTTTCTAACAGAAATCCCAAGTTCCCCAAAAAGTCCAAGGATATCCTTTTGAATAGCAATACTGTTGAACATCATTCCACCACCTGGCATTCCACCCCCTGCTCGCAATTGCCTTTCAAAAACAGCAACCTTAATCCTTGATTGTGCAAGTCGATACGCGCACATTAAACCAGAAGGACCAGCACCTATTATCGCTACATCCACAGTTAAATTATCAAGGAAGTTTTTTATAAAATCTTCAATAATGGCTTTCGAAATATCAATCTCATCCATATTAGATTCCTTTTTGTGTAATGTTAAAATATGAATTTCACGCTATAAGGTATTATCCCTTTTATTTTACCACTTTCAGGCATTCTATTTTGTCTATCTCTGGAATTAACACAGATACCTTTCCGCTATTTTTCAATATTTTAATATTCCCAAAAACTGCTTTAATGTTTCTGCCCTGAATTATTTCAGGGGAGATTTTTACAATCAAATTTTTCTGTTTTTTCTGAGAAAAGTTTATCAATGGAATTATGTATCCACTGCCATCAATTTTTTCAAGTAATATCGGCTCGACGAGAGGTTCAGAACACGTAACAGATTTTGGAATATTCCCGACGAAATTATCAATAATTTCTCTTACTTCTTTTGAAAAGTCAACAGGAAAGAATTGAGAAAGTTCTTTTTCTCCTCCACGTCCATACGGAAGCAATGGAATTGCTGGCTTCATATATGCCGGGCCAGGTAATGCTCCTATAAGAATTGCTCTTCCTCTGCCATAGTTATTTTCTACTGCAGCAACTTCATTATTTCTATATCTACCGATTACCTTTGCGTTGTCGGGAATTATCGTCTGTCTGTATCCATATACCTCTATTTTTTTTCCATTAAGATTTCCATCCAGAAATGTGATTACATCCATTGGCTGCATATGTACAAGTTCAAGTTTTGGGCGAAGCGCGTCAACTGTTTTTACAAGGATTGCCTGATTTATTCCAAAAACAGGTTTCAATACATCAAGGGGTTTATTATATTGGTTAAGAAAACCTCCTCCTGCAACTGCTATTAAGGTGCCACCATCTTCAACCCATCTTCTCAATGACTCTGCGGCATTTTCTGTAAGGTGGTCACCAACGAGAATATAAACCGAATAGTTCTTAAGATACCCATCAGATAAATCTTCTTCACTGAGAATATCAACTGGATAATGAAGATGCCGCAGTAAAAGATAAAGATTCTGCCTTTCCTGTGGATATACACAATTTCCTGGAGAGAATTCATAAGAGGCAGGTCTTTTTAGGTCCCAAACATCTGTTGTTGACGACCAGCCAATCGCTATCTTTGCAGGAACTACTTTTGATGTTGTTAAATCATCTTCAAGTGTACCTATTGTTCTATTGACTTTTTTTATTGCCTTGAGTATATCAGGATATCCTGCATAAGAACATTCTCCAATCCATCCAAAAGAATAATAATGAAGCAGGGAAAATCCCTGGCAGAACATTGCATAACTTGCAAGTTCAATATAATCTCCTGTATAGCCCCGATTTCCATCTGATATAAGATATGAACTAAGTGGACAGTTATAGTATTTTGCGAGAGATCGCGCCAGCGCTGATTCATATGATTGTGTTTGAGGACCAATATAGTCAGGCGTACCACCAAGCCCCCAGGATATTTCAGAACTAAACTCAGTTACCCCTCTCTCCTTAAAAAGGACAAATGCATCATCGCCCCTGGCAAGAGAAGGATATCCTCCTGTTGTCGGGTAAAAACTGCCAGAGGTTGTTTTTGTCCCAGGAGGAAATATCTTTTCAATAAGACGGGTTGCTTCCGCACAATTACTGGCAAATATCAATGCCCTGAATCTTTGAGAAAAGTAAAAATATTTATCTGGATCCTGTTTAACATCTTCGAGGGAAAATCCATAATTTGAAAGATACTTTATAAATTTTTCTTTTGTATTCGGCCAGGAAAGAAGTGTATCAACATTAGGTGGACCTGATTCTTCAATTAGTTTTACGTGTGCTGGCACCTCGCGACCCAGGGATGTTTTTATGTCTGATGCTTTTTTCAGGTATGATTTTTCGAGAGAAGCATAATTTCCTTCATAGCACTCCCGGGTCATATGTTGGTTTTGCACAGAAATAGCTATCTGTGAAATATCAAACCCCTTTAGATCAGCGTTAACACCGTATATTCTTGGATTTGCGCCGGATGCTTGTCCATTTAATCCTGATGCACAGGCAAGATTAAACTCATATTTGATATCAGGTAAACTAAGAGTTCCAATAATACTGATTTTTTTTGCTGGTTTGCCTGATACCTTAAAATTATCAACAATTTCCTTTTGCTTTGTTAGAATTTCTTCAACTGTAAGTGCTTTTTTTGAACCGAGAATACCTTTTTCATATTTTTCATGTCCAATTCCAATAATCACACTTTTTGTTTCACCATTATCCTTAAGAGTAATTTTTTTTACAATATTTTTAATGGAGCCATTGGCAATCTCTATAATCATTTCTCCGTTTCCAAGATGTTTAAAAACAATGTCGGGTGGCATTGCTGTATGAACATAAACCATCTGCCATCCTGTTGTATTTCCTGGCTTCAATGATTTTGTTTTATCAGGAATTGATTCAAGGAGTTCGCCTGCACCTGCATAATAAGATTTTTTAGGTCCTTTATAATAACCGAGGAGATGTAGTTTTGGTGTTATACTGACAGTACCCTCCCCAGTTATAGAACTTATCCTTATAAACAAAGGAGTTTTGAAACTCGAAAGGATAGGTGGGGCTGTATTTGCAGACCAATTCCAATCATTCCCTGGTTTCAACGTCAGGTCATCTGTGATATACAAAAGGTCTATAATGCGTCTTGCTCCAGGTATTTCGTTTTTCCCTTTAAGTATCTGAATTTCTGCCTTACCTTTTTCTAAATCTGCTTCCATCCCTTGGTAAACATAATCAGTATTATGCCAAGCCCATGCTTCCTGAATTCTTTCACCCCTTCCAAAAGGGAAAAATTTTTTATCCTTCATTCTACCAAACTCTTTTTCTGCTTTTACAGTTCCATTTTGAATAATTTTTATAGAAAACACTGAACCAAATCCATAACAACTTTCATATCTTACCCATAATCCATATTTTTTTGTTTCAGGAATATCAACAATTTTAACTGCTTTTGCAGGTTTATCTGTTTCATCTGCCGCTATCTTCTTCAAACTCCAGAGATTTGGCTGAGAAGGGAAATATCCATGATTGGTAATTTTCCATCCAGATACAAGATTAAAACTTTCTGCTTCCATCGGGATTTCAAAAGCATATGACCCAGA
Source organism: candidate division TA06 bacterium ADurb.Bin131 (assembly GCA_002070645.1). Taxonomy (GTDB): domain Bacteria; phylum Ratteibacteria; class UBA8468; order B48-G9; family DTJG01; genus DTJG01. The sequence goes on along the minus strand of MWDQ01000071.1, from coordinate 2,285 downwards.
TACAAATAAAAGACACCCAATAATAATGGCTATTTGCTTCTTCATATTTTTCTCCTTGTTTTATGATGGGTTTTATAATGATACTGTCAAAAATATTTTATTATCTTTAAAGGAAAAAATCCTCATTGCAAATTGCAAAGGCCAAAATTACCTGCTTTCATCAGGTCCTTAATTTTGTATTTTGCACTTTTCATTTTTCTGTTCCCAATCTTCCATCTCCGAAATCCTGCTCATTAAAAAAATTCAAATATAGTATTATTATCTTTTTCCTTCAAAATCTGTAAGATCAAAGTACCTTAGAATTTTAGGAATAATAATACTCCTCACATTATATTTATCATAATACCTATTTTCAACAAATTCAGAAAAAGACCTTATCCCATCAGCGACAAAAACATTTTTTATTCTTGGTTCAATGATTGCAGAAAGCCGTCCGTATAAACCTGCTTTCCCTGAAGCATAGCAGGAAATATTTTTTTTATCAAGTCCCTGCCATTGTTCAATCATATCACATGCCCTGATAACATCATAAACACGCATTGCTGCAATGCTATCATCAAGCCATAAAAGATCATCATTAAACTTATGAATTGTTCCCAAATATTCCTCATTGGTTCTTGCAGAAATTGGATTTGGAGAGATTGAGCCGGTTCCGCTGACATCAAGAACCATTACTGCTTTTTTAGAATTACACTGGCTTCTTATCCAGTCAATATGATTCTGTATTGAATTGGTTCCATCATCCCATAACGCAATAACAACAGGTAATTGTTTATTTTTCATTGTGCAGTTTCTAAACAAAAAGGCATTGTTGAATATACCCTCTTGAGACCACCAGAAACACATCTCTACATCAAATTCTTCAACAGGTTCAACCAGGTAAAATCTTGGATTGAGGGGATAATTTTTTCTATTTGAGAAAACCTTTTGCTTTAACCATTGCCTTGCTTTTTGTTTTCTTTGTTTTAATGGTATCAAGGATAAACCCTTTTTGATTTTCTTATACTTCTCAAGATTTTCTTCATAAACAGCAATAGAATCTTTTTTTTCTGCTTTTATCTGGCCTGTTTTTGTACAAAGCAGCATAGAAGGATCGACTGTTGATATTTTAGAAACATCGGGTGTAATCTTTTTCCCGCTGAGATAAAGCGAGAAAAACTCTGTTGCTGCTATCGCAAGAGGCGCTGAATACATATGGGTACACCTATCTTCATAAAGATCAATGAAGGACTGTTTTCCCGCAATCTCCCAAAATCTTTTTACCCTTTCAACTGTTTTTCTTGTTCCTTCTATCGGGAAAAAGTCATAACTTACAGCAAGAACAAGCACTGGTTTTGGTGCCATCATCAAAAGTATATCTTCATGGTCAAAGCCCACTGCGCTCATACCAGGCCATATCTGTTCAGCATCCTGTGCTCCCCCAGAAAACATATAAGATTCTCTGCTCATTATAAAGGTTCCTGGCGCTGCTGCAGAAATTCTATCATCACAGACCATCATCAACGATGATTGCGTGCCTCCTCCAGAATTGCCTGTTACACCAATTTTGTCGGGCACAATTTCTTTTCTTGTGCGCATATAGTCAATTGCCCTCATTGCATCATGAACAAAATACCTTGCGATGGCATCACCAATAAACAGAGTTTGACTTCCAGCGTAATCATGTTCAGGGCATCCCCAGTTAATTGTTGTCCTTCCAGAAATTGCCTCGTAATAACTTTTTCTTTCTCCCTGACCAATAGGGTCAATCGCAAAAACAACAAGACCTGCCTGTGAAAGACATCTACAAACAAACTGATATTCAGCGCAATGTCTTGCTTGTTCATGATGACCTGAAAGAAAAAGAATTGCTGGTACAGGTTTATCAATATTCTCAGGGATATAAAGATTTGATGTTATGTATACTCCAGGTCTTGATTGGAATATAATCTTTTCGATGGTAATGTCTTTTTCTTTTATTTTCCCTGTAATCTCTGGATTAAGAGGCGTATTGGAATCAGGTAGCCCACCGATATTTTCGATGAATTTTTTTCTGATGAAATCCTGGTATTTTTTTAATGCCTGAAGGTCTTTTATTAAATCGCGATTTCTGTCCCCATATTCAAAGGCAACCTTGGACCTTGAGTAAATATGATTTTTTAATTGATCCTTCATATCATAATTCCACAGAGCCGGCGAAAATTTTTCAAGTTCTTGAATTGTCATAGATACCCCTTGTTTGACTTGTGTTAATTTATCATATAAATTTATTATTGAAAAACTAATGTGAAATCATTCTAAAAAAA
>MWDQ01000070.1 GCA_002070645.1 candidate division TA06 bacterium ADurb.Bin131 | reverse complement strand
ATAAATAATTTTATTTCGTATACCTGAAAACGCAGATGTCTCCATCATTTTCCTGAATGCTTCTTGTGAATATAATCTCATTGTTCTTCTGATATTGCAATGGCCGGCAGAAGCATTAAAGCAAGGATTGCAATGATAGATATCACCAATAATAACTCAATAAGAGTAAATTCATTCACACTTAATTAAGTAATGAGAAAATTATATCGCACTTGGGCTAAGTACCTATTGACTTAATAATTAATTAAATCACAGGAATTTTTATCAGAAGCAGATTTCTACGCTGGTATGTCAACAATGGTATAATGAAATTATGAGAATTTATAAAAAGGTTTCTGTGGCAATCTTAATTTTTTATTTACTTACATATTCAAAGGGATTTTCTATGACATTCTATGTTTCAAAAAAAGGTAATGACAACTGGTCTGGAAGGATTTCACGTCCTACCCTAAACCATAAAGATGGCCCGTTTTTAACAGTGCAAAGAGCAATAGAAGAGATAAAAAATATGAAAGAAGGAATGAAACCTCCTGAAAAAAGTATAACAATTGAGGTGATGGATGGAACATATCAAATATCTGACAGAATACAGATTGCCAATTGTAGTTCTATACATATCAAGGGTATTGGTAAAAATGTGGTGCTTACAGGCGGCCAGAAAATAGAAAAATGGGAAAAGATTAATAATCCAGATATTCTGCACAGGTTAAATAAAAATATAAGGGAAAAGGTTGTAATGGCGGATTTGAAAAAACAGGGAATTACTGATTTCGGAGATTTTTTTCAGCCATCCTGGGCGGTTTCCTCTGGTTCGCAGATGTATCTTTACTTTAATGGAAAACCTATGCAGATTGCAAGATGGCCTGATGAAGGTTTTGCTTTTACTGGAGATATTGTGGGGAAAGGTAGGTTTTATTGTGATGCAGGGAAAGAAAAACTTGAAAAATGGAGGGAGGAAAAGTTCTTAAAAGCATATGGATACTGGTTTTATGAATGGGCAGCGCAGCATATGGAGATTGAGTCGGTTGATTCTGAATCATGCATTGTTTCCATAAGGAACCCTGATTCTTATGAGTATGGATACAAAAAGGGCGCAATGTATTTTATATACAATGGCTTAAGTGAAATAAATCAGCCGGGTGAATGGTGTCTGAACAGTGATACTGGAGAGATTTATTTTTATCCACCTTCAGACATTGAAAAGGGAGATGTAATAGTTTCAATAAATACCCAGCCCCTGATAGAAATCAGGAATGCTTCAAAAATAAGAATTGAAAATATTGTTTTTGAAAACTCAAGGAAAGAAGGAATTACTGCTTATAATGGGGATGATATTATCATTGAAAAGTGTACTTTCAGAAATTTAGGTGGTTGGGCAATAAGACAAACCAGTGCAAATAATTCAAAAATAAGGGATTGTGAGATTTATAATGTTGGTGAAGGTGGAATATACATTGAAGGTGGCAGTAGAAAAACCCTTACCCCGGGAAACAACCAAATTGTAAATAACCTTATCCATGATTTTTCTTTATGGATCAGGATATACAGGCCTGCTATCCAGATAAATGGGGTTGGAAACAGAGTCGCAAATAACCTGATTTATAATGCACCTCATATGGCAATTGGATGGGCAGGGAATGAGAACATTATTGAATTCAATGAAATACATAGTGTTGTACTTGAAACAAATGACGCAGGCGCCATATATAGTGGTAGGGATCCATCAATGCAGGGGAACATTATAAGATATAACTATTTTCACGATATTGGTAGGATTACAGGTCATGGGGTTGCCAGTGTATATTTTGATGATGGACATTGTGGGAATACAGTTTATGGAAATATCTTTTACAGAGCATGCAAACCAGGAAGAGGAAATTTTGGTGCTGTTTTTATCCATGGTGGAAGATATAATACTATTGAAAACAACATCTTTCTTGAATGTGAGCAGGCATATAATGAATCTCCATGGAATCAGAAATTATGGAATGATTACTGGACAAAACCACCATACAACCAAAGAATATTCGGAGAAGAAGTAGATGTTAGAAAAGAGCCCTATCTATCAAAATATCCATGGCTAATAAATATTCTTAATGATACAAGGCCCAATGTTCTTGCAAGAAATATCGTTTATAAATGCAAGGCGTTTATCGATAGAGGAAAACCAGAACTTATTGACAACCTTGTTGAGGTTGACCCGATGTTTGAAAGTTATGATCCATATAATCCAGGATTTCTTAAATTAAAAAAAGGTTCTCCTGCTTTCAGAATAGGATTCAACCAGATTCCAGTTGAAAACATTGGATTTAAAAAAGGTAGACATCGATAAAGGGATTTCGTCTGTAGGGATGTGTACATTAAGAATGCGCCGGGCTAAAGTCCCTCGCCACATTTCTTTTATTGCGAGATATAAAACAAAAGGAATAAGTTAGTAGTTTATTTTGACTTTTGCAATTTTCATTTTGAATTGAGTAAAAAATCTATCCCTTTTTTCTTTATTTAATGATAAGTCAGATTAATAAATGCCTTCAGTTTTAACTGTCCACAGGAAAAAATAACTGAGAAAAAATTTTTATTCCTTGACAAAAATAAAACTAATACTAAAATAGTATAAGTTATGAGATTCATTACAAAAGATTCTGATTACGCGGTAAGGGCTCTTGTTTGCATTGCAAAATCAAGAGATTTTGTTTCTGCAAGAGAGATATCAGCGAAAACAAAAATCCCTTTGCCTTTTCTGAGAAGAATACTCAGGAAACTAGCAGAAGAAAATATCATAGAATCCAAAGAGGGTGTATCTGGAGGCGTGAGGTTAAAACAGAATCCACATCTTATACAACTTGAAAAAATAGTGCACATTTTTCAAGGAGACATAAAAATTTCTGATTGTCTTTTTAGAAATAAAGCATGCCCGAATAGAAAAACTTGTACACTCAGGAATAAATTAAAGAATATCGAAAAAGAAATCAAAAAAGAGTTTAAGAAGATAACGATTGCATCACTTATTAACAATGATTATGGAGGAAAAAATGGATGAAAAAATGTTTTGCAGGCAGTGCGAACAAACAGCAATGGGAAAAGCATGCACAATAAGCGGTGTATGTGGCAAATCTCCGGAAACAGCAGAATTAATGGAAAATCTGATTCTTGGGTTGCAGGGAATAGCAATATACGGGAAAAAATTAAGAGAAAAGGGAATAGTTTTTTCTGATGTTGATAGGTTTATCAGCGAGGCCCTTTTTATTACTATTACGAATGTTGATTTTGACCCTGGACGGTTGGGTATGTTTATTGAAGGGGCGCATAATAATCTTGAAAAACTTAAAAAAGAATTCAAAAATGTATATCCGGATTATGATATATCAAAATTACCTCAGCCCGCACACTGGAAAAAATCAGATATAAAAATTCGCGCCAGAGCAGGGATCCTCGAAAATCAAAAAACAAATCAGGATATCAGAAGCTTAAAAGAAACTCTTCTTTATGGAATGAAAGGAATGGCAGCGTACGCAGACCATGCCTGGATTCTTGGGCATAAAGATGAAGAGGTAAATTCTTTCTTTTACAAAGGGCTTTCAGCAATTGCAGATGAAGATATTTCTTCTGAAGATCTTGTGGGGATGGTGCTTGAGTGTGGAAAGGTAAACCTGAAATGTATGGAAATGCTCGACAGAGCACATACCAATAGATTTGGCAACCCAGTGCCAACGAAGGTTTTCCTCGGTACAAAAAAAGGGCCCGCAATTGTTGTTTCAGGGCACGACCTTTTTGATCTTGAACAACTCCTCGAGCAAACAGAAGATACAGGAATAAATATATACACACATGGCGAAATGCTTCCTGCACATGGATATCCAGAATTAAAAAAATACAGGCATCTTGTTGGACATTATGGGACTGCCTGGCAGAATCAACAAAGAGAATTTGATTCTTTTCCTGGTCCTATCTTAATGACAACAAACTGTATTCAGAAACCTAGACCTTCATATATAGAAAGAATCTTTACAACAGGTCTTGTTGGCTGGCCTGGAGTTAAACACATTGCAGGAACAAATAGCAGTAAAGATTTTACACCTATTATAGAAGCAGCAAAAAAAGTAGGTGGTTTTCCTGAAGATAAGCCAGGCAAAGAAATTACTGTTGGTTTTGCTCATAATGCAGTATTATCAATAGCAGATAGGATTGTCGACGCAGTAAAAAAAGGACATATAAAAAGAATTTTTCTGGTTGGAGGATGTGATGGAGCAAAACCAGGAAGAAATTATTACACCCAATTTGCGCAGACAATTCCAGATGATTGTTTGATTCTTACACTTGCCTGCGGTAAATTTAGATTTAACAATCTTGACTTTGGCGAAATAAACAGTATTCCGCGGCTTATTGATTGTGGTCAGTGTAATGATGCGTATTCTGCGATTATAATTGCAAAAGCACTCGCTGATGCTTTTGGATGCTCTGTTAATGAACTTCCGCTTTCTTTGATTCTTTCATGGTATGAACAAAAAGCAGTGTGTATCCTTCTTACACTTTTCTCTCTGGGTATAAAAAATATTAGATTAGGACCAACACTACCTGCTTTTTTGTCTGAAAATGTCTTGAAGATACTGATTGAAAATTTTAATGTTAAACCAATAACAACTGTTGAAGCAGATTTGAAAGAAATCCTGGGTAATTAAAAAATAGGATAGGTCATCTGATTGTTAAGAATTTGACATTGTTTAAGTGTAAAAGTAAAATCAAAAAGATATCTATGCATATGAACTAATGTTTTTTTACCATAGTTCTCCCTGCAGGGAGAGTTTTTTGAAGGTGATTTTCATTCAGGACAAAAAAGGTAGATGGGGCAAAAATTTTCTTGTGGAATAAGCGAAAGATTGATTGCAAAATATGCTGGGGTTACCCTTAAACAAATGCATTTTGATGCTGATGCAATCATCCTCGCATATAAAAAAGCAGGAGAAATTGCAGAAAAATTAGGTATTGAGCCGCCCATACCCCGTCTTGCTGGTTTTACTTATCCTCATGTTGCATCGCTCGGATGCGAGGTTATTTTTCCTGAGGACTCTGAACCAAAACCCTTACCCATAATCAAGGAAAACACTGATATAGATAATCTCTCTGAACCAGATGACTATCTTGCAGCGCCATTGATTCAAAAAAAATTAGAATCACTTGAGAAACTTCTTGAAAAATGCCCTTATGCTATAAAATCAATAGGACATCTTTACGAGGGACCTGCCACAACTGCAATGTTATTAATGGGAGAAAATTTCTTAACTCTTCCTTATGATGACCCAAAAAGGGCTCATAAACTCCTTGAATTTTCCGCAAAATCAGCGGTGAATTATGCAAATATAATAAGGAAAAAACTTGAACTTCCGATAGAGCCCTGTCCTGTTTCTATTCCTGATGATTTTGCTGGAATATTTTCACCTTCTATTTTTGAAGACTTTGTGCTTAAGTACTGGGATATTATTTATTCAGGAATGCAGGCAACAGAAAGACATCTTCACAGTGAGTTATTAAGAGCAAATCATCTATCGTTGTTAAAAAAAGTGAATATTAATCTGTTTGATCCGAGTGCAGACCAGTATCTAACTCCTGAATTTTTAAGGGATCATTGTCCCTGCAGGTTTACACTTCGTATAAAAGAATGGGAGATTGATAATCTTTCTATAGAAGAACTTGAGAAACTTTACGAGAGGTATGTACAGTGTAAGCCAGAAATTATTAGTTTCTCGTTATGTTTTCCTGAACATGAGAAAAAAATTAAGGCATTACTCAGGAAGGCACGGTCAATGGCATAAATGAAAAAAATTGTTATCTTTTTTTTTCTCTTTTTCCTACCTCAGGCGGTTTTGTTTGCGAGAGAAAACATTGTTGATATCAGAGATTTTGGTGCTGTTGAAGGTGATACAACAATCGTGCAGGTAAAAAATTCTGTTGGTTCGGACCTGAGGTTTCTTGTTGATAAACAGACGAGAACTGGTAAAGCAATTCAGGATGCCATTGATTTTGTCGGCAGGTCAGGCGGTGGAATGATTTTGATACCACAGGGAACCTGGTATGTTTATTCATATATTGTTGTTAAGTATCAGAATGTAATAATTACAGGTACAGGTGACTCAACTGTTTTAAAAGGTATGCCAGATTCTCCGTGTGCTCATGGATATGGGATACTGCAGGTTGGCTTTTTTGGAAAGGAACAACCGAAAAATGGTTTCACGGGCATATGCATCGAAAATTTGAAAATTGATGGGAATATTTATCAAAGAGGCAAGCCCTCAGCAGAATTCCAGATGTATAATCTGGTAGTTTATGGGGATAAGGTTCAAATAGTAATTAAAAATATTACAAGTGTTAACTCTGGCATTGATTGCCTTATGCTTTCTTTCAGGAACAACCCCGATTGTTCTGCGACAGTTTCCACCTCAAGGTTCAAAGGAGCATTCAGGAATACAGTTTCTGTCTGCGGAGGATCAAATATAATCTTTACAAACTGCACAGTCGAGGATGCGGGTATTCCATTTGGTGGAACAAATCCAAGATACTGCCTTGATATTGAACCTAACAGTCCTGATAATAATCCTGTTGATCACATTTCTTTTTCGCACTGCGTTTTCAGAAATGCAATAAACTGTGCAATGGGAGCAGTGTGGGCAAGGGATGTTAATTTCACAAACTGCCTTTTTGAAACAGGTCCAGACACAAAGCAGGGAATAATTTCAAACATTGCCTGCTGCGAAATAACAATAAGCAATTCAACCTTTAATGGAAAAAATTACCAGTATTCGTACATAAGACAAGAACCCCATTATACAGAAAGATTCGGTTCAAAGGGATATCTTGTGCTTGAAAATAACAGGTTTATTTCAACTGGTGGAGAAATTCAGGGCCACTACGCTGTCATAAGGAATAATCTTTTTATAAATTCGGGTAAAGCCCTTTTTGTGATGGCTCCGTTTGCTATTGTTGAAAACAATGTCCTGGTAAACTGTGGTTGGGCAGATCCTAATGGTGGTAGATGGGCTTCACTTTGTATTGGTTATAACAATGATGCAAAAAGGTCATATATTGTTTCCAATAATCTTGTGAGATTTGATGAAAACATGCTTGACATTGATATTAAAACAATAAATCCCTCAATGTATTTTGGGATTTACATCCAGAACATCAATGCTGATATCCAACTCATTAATAACCGCGCTGAAGGATTCTACAGATTTCCTGAGATAATCGGGAAGGAAAAAAATATTAATAAATATCGCGACTGGGCATCTCCAAATATGCCACCTTCTGATATAAGGACAGAAACATCAATCATCTCAGGCAATTCCTTCGGAGGGCCTGACTGGAAAAAGGAAACAAACTTCAAATAGGAAAAACTATGAAATGGTGGGAAAAAGAACCATTGAGAATAATCGAAATATTTGATTGTTTTGACCTTAAAAGATTATCCCCAGAAGAAATTGCGAGGGCTGTTAAAAAACTCGGTGGAAATTCCCAGCACTTCCATTGTATGCAGCATTCTACAAAAATTTATGGTTCTGGACTTGATGACAGGTCTTTGTATTTTAATACATCTGCAGGTTCAGTACAAAATCCTGATCGTCTAACTGAATACATTCCCTATGCAAAAAAATATAAAATTAAGATTATTGTTTATTTTAATGTTCACTGGTTTACAATTGATTTTGGAAAAAGACATCCTGATTGGGTTCAAATAAAACAGGATGGACAACCAATGGACAATGTTTATGGAACAGGCACATCATTCTGCATTAATAGTCCTTACAGGGAATGGGTTTTTCAGATATTAAAAGATCTGTGCAAATATGAAATAAACGGGATTTTTTACGATGGGCCGATATTCTTTTCAAATACATGTTACTGTAATACTTGTCAGAAACTTTTCAGGGATAAGACAGGTGAAAATTTACCACAAAAGTCAGACAGAAATCATCCTTTATGGAAGAATTTTATTGAGTTTCAGGCAGAAAGCATGGAGAAATTTCTTGAGGAATCAAACAATATTATCAAGGGCATCAATCCTGAATTACTTTTCTACATGAACGGGAATAGCAACTGGCCTTACTGGCCAACAGGCAGGGATAATCATCGTATTATAAAACATACTGATATTCTCGGCGCTGAAGGAGGGTTTATTTATGGAGATTTGAACCAAACACCAATTTTTAAACCAGCCATTGCAGGAAAACTGCTTTCATCGCAGGCGAATAACAAACCAACTGTAATCTTTGATTGTGCTGATCATAAACCATGGAGTTGGTATGTTCTTCCAGAAGCAGAAATATCTCTTTTGCTTTGCGAAACATGTTTTTCAGGTTCAAATTACTGGTTTGCAGTTTGTCCTGATGATATTAACCAACCAGAGATGAAAGCAATTTCAAGATTTGGAAATTTTATAAAAAAATATCCAGACGCCTTTTATAAAACAGAGTCACTGTCTAATGTTGCCCTTGTCTGGCCAACAAAATCAGCAGAATCCTATACTGGTTCAAGCGTGCCACGTACTGATTTTACATCTATTATTGAAGGTGAGGAGATTGGAAATCTGCATATGGAATTTGATGGTTTTTATGAAGCACTTTCGAGGATATATATCCCATTTGATGTAATAGATGAAAATAATTTTGATTTTCTTGACAGGTATAAACTGATTGTACTTCCAAATACTGCGTGCCTTTCTCTGAATGATTGCGAAAAAATAAAGAAATTCGTTTTTAGTGGAGGCAACATTGTAGGAAGTTTTGAAACATCTCTTTATGATGAAGCCGGAAAAATAAGAGAAGATTTTGGCCTTTCGGATGTTATGGGGATACAGTTTAACGGAAATATCTTTGGGAAAATGGAGTATGATTATGTTTCGCCTGTTAAAAATATCAAGAGCAGGTATCTTAAGGACATTAAAAAAATACTATTTCCTGCTCCTGATTATGGGATTTCTGTAAAAACAACAACAGGAAATACTGAAATATTTTTCTGTAAAAGAATGAAAGGCAGGTACGATGGTATTCCTGAGGTATCAAATGATCCAATGATGGTTGTAAATAAGTATGGAAAAGGTACCTCAATTTATCTTGCTGGAAGTTTCGGCAAAACCATAGCGAACTTTAGATTTATTGAGTACTTTACAATATTAAAGAATATCTGTGATTGGCTTTCAAGTCAGTATGTTTTTGTTGAAGATAACAAAAATGTAGAAATCTTTTTAAGAAAAAAGGGAGATTCTATTTTTCTTTATTTGATAAACATGACAAATGGACTTAAAAGACCAATCAAATTTTTACAGACATTATACAATGTTAAACTGAAACTAAAGGAAACAAAACCAGTCAGGTTATTTGCGTTAAAATCAGAGACATATCTGAAACATAAAAAAACAAGGGATGGTATTGAGTTTGTTGTGCCAGAACTCAATAACTTTGAGATAATTAAAATTCTTACAGGAGGAGAAAAATGAAGATTTATATAATGACAGATCTTGAAGGAACTGCAGGGGTTGTTGATTTTGAATCTCAGACATATCCTTCAGGTAAGTATTTTGAAATTGCAAAGGGACTTGCAACAGAAGAGGTAAATTCTGCCTGTGAGGGTGCGTTTGAAGCAGGAATTGAGGAAATCTTTGTTGTAGATGGACATGGTTCTGGAGGAATTATTCCTGAAAAAATTCATCCTGATGTTAAACTTGTCCACGGCAGGCCTCTTCCAAAAGCATTTAACCTTGAGCAAGGATGGGATGCTGCTTTTCTGATTGGTCATCATGCAATGAATGGCACAGAAAATGGAAACCTGAATCATTCCTACAGCAGTCGGGATATTGTAAGAATGACGATAAATGGAAAAGAGATTGGTGAGATTGGTATGGAGATATTTCTCGCTGGATATTTTGATATCCCTGTTGTTCTTATATCAGGAGACGAAGCAGGGTGCAAAGAAGCAGAGATGTATAACAAAAGTATTGAAAAGGCAGTTGTTAAGTGGGGTATAACGAGAACCTCTGCTATTTCTGTTTCTCCATTAAAAGCAAGGAAAATAATAAAACAATCAGCCCATAAATCAATAAAGCGTATTAATGAGATTAAACCGATTAAGTTTAAGGGAGAATGTAATCTTACAATTGAGTTTATATCTTCTGCAAATGCGTTTGTCTGGCAAAATAAGGCAGGAATAGAGAAGGTTAGTCCCCGTACAATAGGTATAAGGGGAGATAGTTTTATAGATGTCTGGAACAAATTTTACCTTGGTTAGGATGATAAATGAAAAAAATATATTTTGCTCTTGGTGTTGACTGTGAATCTACGCAACCAGCAGTAAATAATCCGTCTCTTGGTGAAAAAGCAATCAGAGGTATTGCAGAAGTAATCAATAAGAACAATGGGCGCTGTACATTTTTTGTGATACCAGGGGATATTAAACAACACAAACATATCTATACTGAGATTGAGAAACAAGGACACGAGATAGGTCTTCATATTCATCCAGAAACCCAGGGGTATAAACAGTACTGTGGGATTTATGGCCCTGAAGAACAGGAAAAAATAATATCAGAGGCATCTGATATATTCAGCCAGGCATTTTGTAGAAAGCCAACTGCATTCAGCATGGGCTATACTTCAACGAATGATTATACCTACCCTGTTCTGGTAAAACTCGGATTTACTCATGGTACATGCTCTATCCCTGGGAGAATACTTCCAGAATGCGCTGCAATCTGGGCAGGAGCACCTCTTTTTATTCACTATGCCCATCCATATAACAGGTGTCTTGAGGGAAATCTTGACTTTGTTGAAATACCAATAACAGTTGACTGGGAAAGTCGGATATGGAGCGGGAAAAATCCACAGGATTTAAGGGTTGAACTCGTCGATGCAAAAAATCATTCATATACAATAGAAAAATCTATTAAAAGACAGATTGAAGAACAAATTCAGGTAAAAGTGATAAGGCCACTTACACACAATACCTTTGAGTTTGATGATCCAGGAAACTTCAGAAGGCAAACACTTGAAGGAATAATTTGCTCTTTCAATAACATCTGCGATAAACTTAGCATTACTGGAAAGATTACGACCTGTTTTGAGGTCAGCAAGAAATTCAGAGAAATAAAGTCCATCTGATACAGTAGTGGGCGCACGTGGATTCGAACCACGAGCCCCTGCGTTATCAGCACAGTGCTCTACCCTTGAGCTATGCGCCCAACCTATATTTTTTACTATAAAAACAAAAAAATGTCAAAAAAACTTTTATTATTTTTCTCTGGATGTGTTTATAATAATCCGAGAATAAGATGGAGAAACTAATAATAACAATGGTGTCAATAAATTTTGTCGGACACTGCAAGGATTAAAAATTCAAAGGACCTAAAACCTAAAAGAGTGGATCTGTAGTGAGCACCTTCATGTGCGATATATTACGGTGTTAGAGAAAAAGATGCCGAAATGAGGTCCTCCCTGGGAAAGATGAAAATCTCCCTTTGGGGAGAGGAGATAAGTGAAGGGAGGCAAAGGGGATTTACGGAGTGCAAGAATCTGTTCGATGAAGAACGAGCACCATCTAACACTAAGGCCGAAAAGGTGAGTAATGAGAAATCAAAAGATTAAGGAGTAAATTTTTACCCTCAGGAAGGGAAAAGTAAGTTATTTACTGGAGATGCTCCATAGGTTAGGGGAGTAGAACTTTGCCTGGCAGATATAATGCAGTGATAATAAAAAAGGGCAGGATTTTCATCCTGCCCTTTTAGTTTGAGATCAGCAAACCCTGTTTTAATTTTTTACTCCGAAGAAAGGAGGTGATCCAGCCGCACCTTCCGGTACGGCTGCCTTGTTACGACTTCGCCCTCCTTGCCAAGTTCGCCTTGGATATTCTCCTTCCCTTGCGGGTTGGATAAAATATCTTCAGGCGCCCTTGACTCAGCTGGCGTGACGGGCGGTGTGTACAAGGCCCGAGAACGTATTCACCGCGGCGTGGCTGATCCGCGATTACTACCGATTCCAGCTTCATGCAGGCGGATTGCAGCCTGCAATCTGAACTGGGGCCAACTTTTTGAGATTTGCTCCACCTCACGGCTTTGCATCCCTCTGTATCGGCCATTGTAGCACGTGTGTAGCCCTGGACATAAGGGGCGTGATGACTTGACGTCATCCCCACCTTCCTCCGTGTTAACCACGGCAGTCCCTGCAGAGTGCTGCCTATAAAGGCGAGTAACTGCAGGCAAGGGTTGCGCTCGTTCCGGGACTTAACCCAACACCTCACGGCACGAGCTGACGACAGCCATGCACCACCTGTGCTGGCTTCCCGACAAAGTCGGGATCCTTTCCCTTTCGGGTCTGTACTACCAGCATGTCAAGCCCAGGTAAGGTTCTTCGCGTACCATCGAATTAAACCACATGCTCCACCGGTTGTGCGGGCCCCCGTCAATTCCTTTGGGTTTCAACCTTGCGGTCGTAGTCCCCAGGTGAGATGCTTAACGCGTTTGCTTCGGCACCGATCCGAAAACCGAACCGACACCCAGCATCTATCGTTTACGGCGTGGACTACCGGGGTATCTAATCCCGATC
>MWDQ01000069.1 GCA_002070645.1 candidate division TA06 bacterium ADurb.Bin131 | reverse complement strand
CATCTTTTTTTATGTCTGGAGAAACAAGAAAACTTGTTAAACTTCCTGAATACGATTCTTCAAATCTTTTTACAACTGATTTTTCGTCTGGCTGGGTAGCAAGTTCAATTATAACTTTTCTATTATCTGCCTTAATGTCTGTTATGAAGTCAGCAGTTATATTCGGAAATTCTGCAATTCCTCCAGAACGATTAAGTTGTCCATGAAGTGATTTACCAGCATGCTTTTTCAGGTTGAACCATGGTGTAAACTGGCCTGACTTTACCCATGAAGATGAATCCTGGAGAGCATTTTCAGGAACATATGCAACCGGAATATACCAGTTAGGAATATGTATATAACCACCTATTTTTACATAAAACCTTGCGTCAGCAGGTTCTATTAACTTAAATCTTACAAACACAGAATCTTCCTGGCAGAATACCTTTGTGATACATAAAAAAAGTACACAAAAAACCACACATAGTTTTTTCATTTGTCCTCTTTGTTTTGATAAAAGTTAATGACTGATTTTGAGTATCTTATCATATAATCAACATCAATGCATTCTTCGAGAATAGCACGATTTTTTTTGAAAAAATTAATGATATGGTTTTCTGTTTCAATCATTTTGTTTATATCTCCATTCTTCAGCGCCTTCCAGGAATCATTGCCCATCTGAATGTAATCAATCCACAATAAATATCTATTAGAGATTGGTTCTGTTAGATTGCTAAAAATACCCTTTGCTGTTCTAATAAGGGATTCTGGAATTTCTGGATTTGTTCTGTCTTTTAGGGATAATGAGATATTTTTTAGAATATTCATTAACACTTCTGCTCTTTCTCCGGCAACTGCCCTGTAGTATTCTGCAATAATTTCATCTGCACTCTGGTGTTGTTCCCAGAGTATTGCCGAAAGATATGAGTAGAATTTTTCATCAGGCCAGAAGTTTGGGTATGGTGGTGAACAATCGTAAAAAACTTTTACTCCGAGTTCAATGAATTTTTTTATTTCGTCCTCGACAATTTTATAATCTGGATGATACAGATATCTTGACCTATCGCTTTTTCCTGTTTCATCGTGAAATACAAGTTGATAATATGAAAAAATCCCTGGTGTTGAACCAATCTTTTTTAAATAGGGCAACCATCTATTCAATAATACTCCATACTCCCTATCGTCCGTAGGATTTATTGGATCAGGATCTGGATATCTTGTTCCGATGGTTAATTTTTTTTCATCGAATCCATCGTCAAAAAACCTATGTTCGTATCTTCGAAGGTATGGACAAAATAGTGTATAGGTATTGTTTGAAAACTGAAGAGTTTTCTCTGGTATGAGAAACATATTTGAATAGCATAGTAATTCAATTGGTAAGAACCTTTTTATTTTTTTTGTTATCTCGAGTGCAAGATTGTACATTATTTCGTATGGGGTTTTAGTGATACATTTATCGCACTGGCACCAGTTATTAATTCCGTCGTGTGGCCATAGAGAAAAAATATAGGTTTCAGGGTGATTGTTTATGAAATTCACGATGGCGTCTGTCATTATATCTCTTAATTTTGGATTAGAATAACAGGGTTGTATTCTTGACTCTGATTTTTTATTAATATCAGGGAAACTGACGATGGCTTTAATACATCTTTTACCTTCTCTAAGTCCAAAAAATTCTGGATTGGTCTCAAATAAAGAATCAGGCACAAACAATTCAACAGCATGACAGCCAATAGCAAGTTTAATACCAAAGGCATTGCACATCCTTATAAATTCATCTCTAAAAGGATATACACTCCAGCGAGATGCATTTATATCAAGCAGATTCCATCCGTTTCTAACCATCCATTTAAGGAATCTACAGGCAAAATCGTGTTTTTCTTCTGATGGAGAAAATTCAAATCCTCTGAACGCAAGTTCTGGTCTGTAAATATCCTCGATTATCTCTGCTGGTTTTGCAAACCTAACAGATGATTCTGAAGTTCCATACCATCTTATGCCTGTTATTTTTTTTACTGCATTATAGAAACCATAAATTGCGCCTTCTGCTCCACCGCCTATAATCCACAACTTATTATTGTTAAGTATGGATTGACTTGTCTGAATGTTTTTTTCATACTCGCAAAGATCAGTAAAATTATCTGGTTTTTCTACACCAGCCATACACCTAATTTTTAACCTATGTTTTATTTCCTGTGGTAATTCAGTGGGGTCTGTTGAATCAATTATTAATAGATTGATTTCTGGGACAGGTATCTGATTTCTTCTACACAGGTACAGAATATCAGCAAGTTCCTTATTAAGGAAAATTTTCCTTTCATTATTTAGGTTTGAATATTCTATTATCATATTATGATGTATAATAACTTTTAATACGCATATAATATCAGATGTTTCTATTGATTTCAAAATAACTGATTCGGTTATTATTGATAGTCGTGAGAAATAAAGATATAGATAGAGTAATGTTATTATGATGGGAGAGATAAAAATGAAAATCAATGTTAGTCCAGAGAAAAGGACATTTATTGATGTTGATTCTCTTACACAATGGGATACAAATATCTATCAAAGGTTTCCAATGGCTGATAAGGTACCTATCAGAGGTCTTGAACCAGGGCCCTCTGGTACCTGGGATAGTGGATTTACCACGATATGGGGTACTGTTTTAAAAGAGAAAGACCTTTTTAAAATGTGGTACTGGGGACAACCAGAAACACCATCTTATGATGTAAACCCAGATTTGCCATTTGTGTGCTATGCCGAGAGTGAAGATGGAATCAACTGGCACAAGCCAGACCTCAAAATCACCGGACAAAACAGGTATCCTGGCAATAATCTTTTGACCTTGCCTGGTTGTTGTATGGGAGTTGTCCACGGTCTTCCCGGGACCAATTCAAAATATCTTATGGCTTTAATCAGGTATGGTGTGGGTCTTGTCCCTGATGTAACAGATATTCCTAAAAACAAAATAGATGATCCATCTGGTACCTATATCTATGCATCTGATGATGGTCTGCACTGGAATATGGTAACAAAACTTTTCTCACATGGTGACTGGGCATGTCTTTATGCAGATAAAGAGACAAACAGATATCTGCTTTATAATAAGGTTGGAGCAATGCACGGTATAATCTCGAGGAGATCTGCAATTGTTGTACAGAGCGAGGATGGTATCCACTGGGAAGGATACGATGGTGTTAGAAAGTGGCATGAGTGTTTTGTGCCTGATGATTATGATGACATAATTGCCAGACAACAGGGTGGACTGATATCTGAGTATTATGGAGTGGGTGTTTATAGATGCGGGGAATCTCTTATTTCTGTTGAGGATATTTTTATTGTTTGGCCTCATTTAAGACAATGTTTTGCTCAAAACCCGAATGGTCTCTGTTATTTTCGTCTTGGTTTTTCACACGATGGAATAATCTGGAGGCACCCACATGGAAGACCTATATGGCTTACCACAGGAAATCCTTCTGAATGGGATGCAGGATTCATGGTTCCATCAAGTACATTTGTTGAACACAATGATGAGTTATTCCTTTACTATGGTGGTTCAAGGTATGACCATGGTTGGTCAATAAATCCTGATTTTTCCTTAAAAAAAGATATTCCCCTTTCGGATCACAGGGATACTGCAAGGGTTATGATGGCAAAAATAAAAAAAGATAGATTTGCTTCTCTTGCATCAACATATAAAGGATATTTTGATGTTGATGCTGAAAAAAGATATGGCAGTGTTCTTTATATAAACTGCATCTGCAGAAGTTCTGATGCAAGCATAAGGATTGCCATTGCAGAAAAACAAGGTCCTTATCACGGCGCAATAAGAAAATCAGATAGTTTGAATGGGTTTTCTTTTGATGACTGTGTTCCTATCACCACTGATAGCGTAAGTGCTCCTGTGAGGTTTAAGAATAAAAAAATTTCTGATATACCAGTTGATCTTCCCTTAAGTTTAAGGGTTGAACTAAACAAATCTGAGATTTTTGGATATGAATGGAAAAATGAGTAAAAAAATTTTATATGTATTTCTTCTGGTTTTTTTATTGTCTAAAACCATACATACCCAGGAAAAAATTACAGTAAATGATGTTAGTAAATTATTCAACAAGGGTGATTTTTCTGCTGTGGTTGACCTCGCAACAAAGGCAATTAAGGAAGGCGCAGATATACCAGAGTTTTATTATTACCTTGGAATGTCGTACTCAAAACTCACAAAGAATCCTGAGGCAATTCAGTTTCTTAAGTTATATCTTAATAAGGCAGATTACTCAAAGAATGTTGGATTAATCAGGTCTGGTTTTCAAGAGATTGTCTCTATCTATAAAGCAGAGAAGGATTATTCTTCAATCATGGAATTTGGAGATTCTTTTCTTGAAAAGTTAAAGACAGGAAAGGATACTCAGCAGATTGAAAGTTTTTGCAAAAGTATTCTTGCAAATCTGTATGGGGAAATAGGAAACCAGAAAATGACAGATAAGGATTATGCAGGAGCCATACAATTATACAAAAAAGTTCTTGAATATAGACCAAATGATGTTATATTTATGCAAAGGATTGCGTCATGCTATAAATCCGAAGGAAAAAAAGAAGAAGCAGCAGAGTATTATCTTATGGCTGCGATTGCATGGAAATCATGGACATCAAAGGTTGATAATCTTCTGGCACTTGTTGACCTTATATGGGACGAAGAAAAATTTGAGGACTATGCGAAAAAGTCAGAACAAGATTCTATTTCTTATAACTTTATTCTTGCTGCAAACGATATAAAAAAACATAATTATAACAATGCCTTTTCAAGAATGAAAAATATTGAAGATAGTGTTGGCTCTAAAGGAACCATTTCTTCTAGGATGGTTGATAAACTTTCCAGCAAGGTTAATAAGGATCCTTTATTGTTTTACAGTTTTATAATTGCTTATCCTGACCATTATTCAGTGGTTTCAATGCTCGATACACTTTCAAACCTCGGAAGGAATAATCCTGAAAATGCGAAACTTATCAGGGAAACATTTGCTCCTTCTCTTGCTAAACTTATTGATGAGAATCCTGAACTTGTATCACTTAGAAAATTATTTGGAAGGATTGTTGATTTGAAGTTTCTTGGTATACCCGAAAACGATAAAACAGCAACAGAAAAGATAGGAATTTTTGAGGAGTTTAGAAAAAAATACCCAGATGACGCAGCAGTTGCAGACATTATAAGAAGAGAGGCATCCCTTTATGTTGATGTTCTTCGTGATTATAAGAATGGCAAGGATCTCTATGAAATTCTTGTAAAAAAATATAACCAGAAAAATTTTATTCCGCAACTGGCAAAATGTTTGATAAACCTTGGAGAAAACGAACAAGGTTTTATCTTACTCAAAGATTTTCTTTCAGGCGAAAATATTGGGGAATATGCAAAATTTCAGGCAGGGCAACTGCTGATTCAGGCGAATTATTTTGATGAAGGTGTCAGGGTTTTAACCGGGATTATATCAACCACAAAAAATTCTGGGTTAAAACGACAGGCAGAGGATATTTTGAAGGGTTTTCGTCAATATCTAAAAGAAGATATCACATTTGAAACAACCGTTAGTTTTGTGGTACTTGACATCAATCAGAAGCAGTATTATTACACAAATTTTATTTCTATAACAAAGGATGACCCTGTGCTTTTCCAGGAGAGTGAAACCATTGATATTGTTCCTTTTTCTAAAGACAGAAAAACAATTACCTGCACAATTAACTGTTTGTCAAATACTGAAATATCTTTTACTGAACCACATGCATTAATATTCAAAGAAAACGGGAGTTATGTGTTTTCTCTAAGGAAAACAGTTCCATTTATGCCGGATTGCTGGAGGAAGCCAGGGGGCGTTTCGTTAATCTTTCCATGGCAGGATTTGAAAACAGAAAATATAAGGGTTGTTCGTGATTGTGCTATTGAGAGCGAAACAGGGATTTCTACAACAATGTTTAAAGGTCTAAAACAAGGTATGAAGGTTGAGGTTTATTTTTCTGGAAGGGCAGGAAGATTTATTTCTGTTTTTCCTGAATCTTCTGATTCAGTACCCGGTGGTACAATGGCTTTTTATCCATCAACAGATACATTTGAGATAAAAATAAATTTCAAGCCAAATTCTGATGTTCTTGCGTACTATCCAAAGATAAAAATCAGTGAAGAAACAGTTTCTGAATCAATGGTGGATTCTATTGTTTCAGAATTTTCCCTGGATACACAGAGAACATCATTTAATATTTTATTTAACGAGGAAATAAAAGTGCGCTCTGTTCTTCGGAGGAGTGAAACCATCTATGAGATTGATGAAAAGATTGATCTTTAATTTTTCACTGACAATCTTATTTTTTTATGCAATATGCGCAGGTGCTGCTATTGTTTTTGATTTTGAAAAAGATTTTCAAAACTGGGAAAGCATTTTTGATGAACAACAGATGCATTTGTCAAACAATTTTGTTTCCAGTGGGTCAAAATCCCTTTCAATAGATGTCAATGGTATGAAGGAATCATGGATAAGAGTTCAGGGCGATTTCAACTGGTTGGAATATGATTCAATGTCCTTTGATGTTATTATTCCATCAAAAGAGGTAAATTATGTTTCATTTATATGCTATATTAAGGACAAGGACTGGACATGGTTTCAGACATCTCTTTTTTCCATTAATCTTAATGAGAAAAAAAGAATTACCGTTGATATTTCTGATACAAGTTCTATCTGGCAGCCATCTACTGGTTTTGCTGCATGGGACGGCTATACAAAAAGGAATATTCGGGAATTCGGGATAAAATTTTTCTTCTACAAACCATTCTCTGGTAGTATTTATCTGGATAGATTCGAGGTAGAATTGTACAATGGACAGAAACAAATTTCATTGCTCAATTTCAATACAGGTACCGAGACAGTTGCACAGTATGAAAAATTTGAAATATCATTTGAACTTCCCATTATTTTTGATAACCCATTTGACCATGAAGAGATTGATATTAATGGGATTTTTTATTCTCCTTCTGGAAAAATAATCTCTGTGCCAGGGTTTTTCTACAGGAATTTTTTAAGGTGTATTGAAGATGAAGGAGAAGAGTTATATGAATATGGGAAACACCTGTGGTGTATAAGATTTGCGCCAGAAGAAATTGGACAATATAAATATGAGATAAGTATAAATCATAAGGGTGAAAAGGTTGTTTTTTCTGGAGATAAGTTTACCTGTATAAGTGGAAAATCTCCTGGTTTTATTCAATGGGATAAGGATGATCCTTTCTGTTTATCTTTTTCAAACAAAGAATTTTTTTATCCAATCGGGCATGTAATTCGTTCACCTGATGATCAAAGACAGGCATACAACTATGATTTTACACCTGACAGAGGAAAAGGAACATTTGCTTATGATGGGTATTTTAAGAAGATGCATGAAAACAGAGAAAATTACATAAGGATGTGGATGGCAGCGTGGTGGGTTGGAATTGAATGGACGCCAGCATATGCCCAGCATTATGAAGGTATAGGTCGCTATAGTCTTGAAAATTCGTGGAAGCTTGACTATGTACTCGATATAGCAAAAGAAAATTCTATTTATATTGTTTTAACACTGATAAATCATGGGCAATACAGCATCAGGCCGGATGCTGAGTGGTGGGATAATCCATATAATGTTATTAATGGTGGATTTTTAAGTTCTCCGGATGAGTTTTTTTATAGCAGCGAGGCAGAAAAATGGTTTCTGAAACGTCTCAGATATATAGTTGCAAGATGGGGATATTCAACATCAATCGCATTCTGGGAGATGTGGAATGAGGTTGACCTTACAGGATACTATGATTCGAAGAATGTCAGGTCCTGGCACGAAAGAATCATTCCGCTTCTAAAAGAAATGGATCCATGGAAACATCTGATTACAAGCCATATTTGCAGACCTAATGCAGATCCTATGGTGTGGGTGGCGAAGCCACTTGAAACCCTTGTTAGCAATGCATACAGTCAGACGATTGTTGATACAATGAAGCAGTACTATTTCAAAAGAAAGCCATTTAAGAAACCGATGATGGTTCATGAATTCGGTGTTGGAAAAAACAGCAGAGAACTTGAAAATAATCTTCATGGAGGAATCTGGACATCATCTCTATCGCCAATGCTCGGAACAGGGTTATTCTGGTGGTGGCCATTCATAGACAAAAAGGATCTTTACTACCATTACAGGGCTGTTGCAAATTTTCTTGATGGCATTGATAGGCGGGGAAAGAATTTTCAAATTTCGACTGCTGAGATTTCTTCGGAGAATGGTAAATCAAATATTGTTGGTGTTATTGGAATGCAAAATAAAAACTCTGCGTACCTATGGATTTATGACTCGAGAATCTTTAATTCACCAAGACCAGTTGATGTTGAAACAATCATCGATGACGTTAAACTTATTTTTCAGATTATTGAACCAGAGACTTATAACATTGAGTTCTGGGATACATATAAAGGTAAAAAGATTTCTGGTTTCGAAAGAGAATGTAATTCTGGCGATAATAATATTATAGTTCCTCCTTTCCTAAAGGATATTGCTATAAAAATAGAAAAAAAACAATGAGAAAAATAATAATACCTGTATTAATGATTTTTTTCTGCTTATCTCGAACAATGGGAATTTGCTATGAGATTCGAGCAAAGGTGGAGATTAAAGAAAAGCAACTAAAACAGATTCAACCCATTGCAAGGGCAGAACTTCCCTTTCCTCGAAATGGATATATATTTGTAACAGATAAAGATGGTCTTAAGGTGCAGTCGGTTTACTTCCCAGCAAAGGATAAGCAGACCAGATGTTCTGTATATTTCAAAACGAATAAGAGTGATATTTACTATGTGTATTATCTCTCTGAGGAAAGAAGTCAGGATACTTCTCTTGCAAACCAAATACAGGATGGAAAGGTGCTGATAGATGATTATCTGAATCCATCTGCGAGAACCTCTGGTTTTTGGTTCTGGACAACAAAACCATCTCTTTCGGGAAGGTTCTCACATACAGGCCGAATCTCAAGCAAGATTAATTCACACTATACATCTATTGTTCCCGGAGAAAAAATTAAGTCATCTGATATTCTTTATCAAAGTATTTTTATTAAAGGAGACGAGGCGCCTTCTGAGATTATGATTGAGGTTCAAGCAAAGGGGAAGCCGTCCTGTTATTTTTCATGGGGTCTAGATGTCATTAAATGGAAAAATCTCAGAAAAATTTCTATGGGGCAAATACCAGAAGCAGAAAAATGGGTAAGGTTGGTTATACCAACAGAAAGAATTGGTAAGGATATTGAGATTACCGGTATTGGTTTTTATAATGCTGGTGGAAGAGTTTACTGGGATTATACAACAATTGGAAGTCCAGTTCTCGAGACAAAAGTTATTGAATGGAGAAAAGAAGGAAAAAAAATATCTGCATTTTTTGATTATGATATCTTTGGTCCATTTACATTTTCCGATAAAACATTTAATATTGTAAATTTTAATGCTTCTGCTTCTCGAGGAATAAACACATATCAATGGCAGATAAATGGAAAAAAATACACAGGAAGTAATATTTTTACACAAATAGAAAAAAAACCATCTATTTATGCAAAACTTATTTGTTTTAATACAGAGAATAAGCAGTCAGAAACATTTTCAGAGACCATTGTTTTACCAGATAAAACACCAGAAAGTATTAATCTTATTACCAGGATAATGCCGCACAGAAATGTGGTTAATACCGGACAGATTGTTTTTATTCCTGTTCAGATAAGTTCACTTATGTATAGTGTTGTTCCTGTTGATATCTTAACAGATAATCAGATACAACATGTAAAAATTCTTCCAGGCAAAGACAATTCTGTGATGATGGATCTTTTTTTTAAGCCATCTGAAAATAAGAGTATGCACAGTATAGAGACCAGGGTAGGAGAAACAATAATTGATTCAAAAAAAGTGATACTTTCGTCTATTGATGATGTTGAAACCAAGATTCTTCAGGGTCCGTACATAAAGAATGAAAATGGTGATACGATTATTGTATCAATTCCAGAATATAAATTTTCTTTAAATAATAGTAAAAGTAATACCGAAAAAGAAATATACCTGTTTATTGGGGATATCCCTGATGGTTTTATCGAAATTATAAAAAAGAATCTACCTGATGTTGACTTAAGATGGTTGAAATATCCAGAATCTAAAGAGACATACCATGCACTTTCAAATCTTTTTTGGATTAAAAATATATCTGAAAATATAAACGCCGATACTATTGTGCTTTTCCCATCAGTAAACAGTATTTTAAGTAGGACCCCTGTTGATGAATGGACAACCTGTCTTGATGGTATTGTTTACTGTCTATCAAAACATACAAATAATATAATATGTGCAACCCCATTTCCGTCTGCGCCAATTTCCGAAATGTTTAAGCCATATGCTGATGCCACAGTTAACCTTTGTAAGAAAAGAAATATTGGCTGTTTTAATCTGTACGATGTTTATACAAAAATTACTGACTGGGAAAGATTCTTTTCGGATACTAAGGGTATTTACAAAAATCTTCCATCAAGCGATGGTATTCAGATTTTAACTGATGCTTTTCTTGAAATGATTGGGATTACATCAGAGAAAAAATAAAAAAATAGAGTTTTCAGAACACCTTTATAAAGATGGGGTGAATATGAATGTTAAAAGAGATCTTTTTAAGGATATTGATGAAAAAGGCAGGTCTGTTTTCCCCGGGTTTATCAGTTATATTGACGACAAACAACCATTTCTCATTCATAGATACGGTAGATTAGATTTTTCTGATGGTTATGATGATTTTTGTGATTGTTTTAGTTATGATAACGGAAAAACATGGACAGAACCAGTGTTAAAACTCAAAAAATATCAACAGGCCGGGAAACATATACGGTATGCTGAAAACGCATGTTTTTTTGATAAGGAAAGGAAAAAACTGTTTACATTTGCCGCAAAAAGAACATATGTAGAAAATAAAATTGAGGTAGATGGACCATCTTATGTTGTATATGATATTTTTGATTTAGAAACAAAAACCTGGCTTGGAGAAAAAGAAATAGAATCTGATTTACCTGGTGATCTTTTTATAAGTTTTTGTTTTCCTGTTCAGATGGAAAGAAACATAATTTTAGTCCCTGCTATCACACGGTTTGTTGACTGTAACCGGACAATTATTCATTATAAAGGTTGCTGGGCTCCTGCAAACCAATCTCTTTCAATATTAATGTATTTGAGAGATAGAAATAATGTGGAGTTTATTTTTGGCAGACCTGCCTTGATAGACCTCGAGAAAAGTTCCCGTGGAATCGGTGAAAATACTGTGGCAAAACTTAAAAATGGAAATCTCGTAATGGTCTGCAGAGGGGATAATAGTATGTTTCCAGAAAAACCAGGATATAAATGGGTATGTTTTTCAAAAAATGGAGGTATTTCCTGGACAGACCCAGAGCCATTTGTATGTGATGACGGCACGATTTATGAATCCAGTTCAACAGGATCAGCCATTTTCAGATCAAAAATAAATGACAAACTTTACTGGATAGGAAATCTTTGCATTGAAGGTAAAAGAGCAAACGGCAACTGGCCAAGATATCCGCTTGTGATAGTAGAGGTTAATGAAGATCCATTCTGTATGAAACACTCAACAATTTCCATAATTGACACAAAGGCGCCTGATGAACCAGAAACTCTTCAACTTTCAAATTTCAGGTTTTATCAGGACAATGAAAATGGAGACATTGTTGTTTTTCTTACAAGGTTTGGCGAAAGAGACCAGAAGAATTGGAAAAATGCAGGTTATTACAGATACAGGATTTCTCTCGACGACTAATTATACTGCTATGGATGCGAAGTTTGGCTATATCTTTTTAAGTATTTCTCTAAATTCATTTATTGCGAAATCTATCACATCTTTTGAAACAACAAGTGCGAACTTTGTTAAAGCAGTTGAATGTCCCTCATGATAGGCGTGAACCCTTAACCATATTCCTCTTTCCAGGCATTTTCTGTGAAATTCAAGGGCTATTTTCTGATTTTTGAATTTAATACCAGATAAAAATCCCTTCCCCTGTTTTGAGATGATAATTTTAGGAAATTCGAGAACAAGTTGTTTTAATGATTCATCATAGTAGTTGGCTATTTTTTTTATTTTTTCAGCATTTTTTTGCACAAGATACAGACAGCATAGTGCCATAAATGATGGTAGTGGTGCATTTCCATTTGTACTTATTGCATCATATTGTTCGAGGGAGTCGAGTTTTCTTTTATAAACAATGCATGAAAGTGGATGGAATCCAGCGGTTAGTCCTTTGCCGAGTATTACAATATCAGGTGTTATGCCGAATTGTTTATACATAAAAATTTCAGGGTACCAGAGTCCTGTTTGAATCTCATCAACGATTAAAAGTGCATCAACCAGTTCAGTAAGTTTTCTTGCCTCACAGACAAAATCCTTATTAAGAAGTATTGCTTCTCTATTCATCATCACTGGTTCAAAAAAGAAACCCGCAATATTTTCTCCATGCTTCTTAAAAACGTCTCTCATCATTTTAATATCATTTGGTTCAATAGTTTCAAAAACAAGGTTTTCTGAAAAAATCCATTGCCACATTCCACGCAATCGTTGCATCAAAAAATCAGTGCCGTGGTAATTTCCATTAAGAGAAATTAGAACAACTTTTTTTTGTTTGCCTTTATTTTTCTTGAAATAATTCAAGGCAATTTTCATTGCTGATGAACAGGCAACCGAACCAGTTGCAATCCCGAGAAGTACTGTATTAAGTGAGTTTTCGTTTTTCTGGACCTGGTAAAGTGTACTTTCAGGATTGCATATCTGTATAATCTTTTCTGATAGTTTCTTTACAAAAAATCCAGGGATATTACTGTGGCAATCCCAAGGAACACCCATTTCCAATGCCTCATTAAGTTTTTTCATCAAAAACGGGTGATTATATCCGAATGTCATTTGATAATGCCCTGCTGTAGCATCGAGGAAAAGTTTTCTTCCTTCTGTTATATAGAAAACACCTTTACCAGTAAGAAAATCATCCTTTTGATTTCCGATTATATATGATTTTTGAAACCATTTCTTTTCAATATAGGATGCATCTGGTATCGCATTAATTTCTTTGCCGATAATTTCGAGGAGTTGCTTCTCTTTTTTTTGTTGTAGAAACCTTTTTGCTATGCGAATGGTTTTAATTGCATCCCTGTCTTTTTGATTAAATATTTTGTCCATTTATGTTTATAATTCCACGCGTGTTTGATCTCTTGCAGAGTTATATGCTGCCTCTATTATTTTTTGAACAGCCAGACCATCTTTAAATGATGGCTGGGGTGTTTCATTATACATTACAGAATGAAGAAATGAGTGTAAACATGCTACATGTGTTCTTATCCAGCCGATACTGAATTTTTGAAGTGGAATTCCTGTTGCATCTGGATATTTTTGGACTGTTTCTATTTTTTTATATCCCCTGAATCCACCAACAGGGTTATCAGGATCTTTCATGCTATATGCCCATAACCAGTTTGGTTCCATTGAATTAAATGCAACAGCGCCTTCAGATCCGTATATTTCGAATCTTACCTCATCATTTGTGCCAGTGGCAATCTTTGATGCCTCGAGGATTCCTGTTGCTCCAGAAACTATCTCAGCATTAATAAGAGCCAGGTCATCTGTTCTTTTATCCGGGGACGTAAAGTTTCTTACTTCTGCGTAAACTGATTTAAACTCACCAACAAGATATCTTGCAAGGTCTATTATATGTGAACCCAGGTCAACAAGAACTCCTCCGCCAACCTTTTCAAATTCTGCCTTCCAGCTATATGGTTTTGACGATTGCTTTACACAGGATGAGTGAAGATAAAGAAATCTAAAAAAATTGATTTTTCCAAGAAATCCATTATCAATAATCTGTTTTGCTCTTATAACTGCAGGAAAGAATCTTAATTGAAAGACAATCTGTGTTTTAACATTTGAATTTTCTGCAAGATTTGTAAGGTTTTCTGCCTGTTCAGTATTAATAGCAAGGGGTTTATCACAATATACATGTTTTCCTTCGAGGATAGCGGCTTTAACAAGTTCATAATGAAGATTATTGGGAAGGCAGCAATTGATAATACAAATACTTTTATTCTTAACAAGTTCCATATAGTCAGATGTTGCAAACTCGAAACCTGCCTGTTTAATTGCTTTTTTTCTTGATTCTTCTGAGTGTGCCGAAACACCAATAAGTTTTATCTTCGCTGGAAGGTCATCATAATAAAATGGAATTGTTTTATATGCATAGGCATGAACCTTTCCTATAAAACCATACCCAGCAATGCCTACCCCGTATTCCTTTTCTTTATACGGCGTCTCTGCCATAAAAACTCGATTGAAATTACTTTACAGCATGAAGAATAAGAAACAATGGAGCAAACACAAGTGTTAATGTTGAAAGAAGTTTTACAAGTACGTGTAGAGACGGACCAGCGGTGTCCTTAAAAGGATCTCCGACTGTATCTCCAACAACTGCTGCTTTATGAGTATCTGACCCCTTTCCTCCATACGCGCCTGCCTCAATATATTTTTTTGCATTGTCCCAGGCGCCTCCCCCATTGTTCAAAACAAGCGCAAGGATAATACCAGCAATTGTTCCAACCATAAGTGTTGCTCCCACTGCTTCTGGTCCGAGGAAAAGTCCAACAAGTAATGGAACTATAACCGCTGTCAAACCAGGTAAAATCATTTCTTTTAATGCGCCCCTCGTGCATATATCAACTGCCTGGGCATAGTCAGGTTTTTCCTTGCCTTGCAGAATACCTGGTTTTTCCTTAAATTGTTTTCGGACATTATTTATAATGTAGTAAGCAGCGTTGCCAACTGCTCTGATAGCAAACGAAGAAAATATAAAAACAAGTACTGCACCAAGCATTCCACCAATAAAAACAACTGGTTTTGCCAAATCAACTGAACTTAAATGCACATCCTCAAGATAAGCAGAAAAAAGTAAAAACGCAGCGAGGGCAGCAGAACCAACAGCATATCCCTTTGTTAATGCTTTTGTTGTGTTTCCGATTGCATCAAGGCGGTCAGTTCTTTTTCTTATGTTCTCACTTGCACCCGACATTTCAACAATTCCACCTGCGTTATCAGTAATTGGTCCAAATGTGTCCATAGCCAGGATATATGCGCATGTTGAAAGCATTCCCATTGTTGCAACAGCAGTACCATAAAGTCCACCAGCAGAAAGTCCTGTTGCTTTTCCAAGATAATATGCAAGCAAAAGAGCAACTGATATTACAAGAACAGGCAGTCCCGTGCATTCGAGACCAACAGAAAAACCAGCGATAATGTTTGTTGCTGGTCCTGTTTCTGACGCGCGTGCAATCTCTTTTACGGGTCTATATCTGTACTCAGTGTAGTATTGAGTGATTGAAACAAAAGCAAAACTCGTTAATATTCCAACCAGTCCGGCAAGAAAGAAATATGTATGATAATCTGTTAATAAAAGTTTTGTTGAAACCCAGAAACCTATTGCTGCAAGTATAGTGGTTATTAAGTACCCACGATTTAACCCTGCCATTGGATCTTCTGTTTCGCTTACTCGCACACACATGACCCCGATAATTGAGGCAATAAGTCCAAATGCACGGGCAACAAGAGGGAATATAATTCCGTATATGCCAAATATTGGATAAAGAGCAATTCCAAGAATCATTGCACCAATGTTTTCTGCGGCGGTTGACTCAAAAAGATCAGCCCCACGACCTGCGCAGTCGCCGACATTATCTCCAACAAGGTCTGCAATTACTGCAGGGTTTCTCGGGTCATCCTCTGGGATGCCTGCCTCTACCTTACCCACAAGATCTGCGCCCACATCAGCGGCTTTTGTATATATTCCTCCGCCGAGTTGTGCAAAAAGCGCGACAAAAGATGCTCCAAAACCAAATCCAACTATAAGAAGGGGAACCTGAACTGGATCTGAGGTACCACCATAAAGTAAAAATATTCCCGCCACACCAAGAAGAGAAAGAGCAACAACAAGAATTCCTGATACAGCGCCTCCTCGTAATGAGATTACAACTGCCTCATTCATGCTTCTTCCTGCTGCAGCAGCGGTTCTAACATTTGATCTAACAGATATGTACATACCTACAAATCCTGATATTGAGGAACAAAGCGCACCAAGGATAAAGGCGAGCGATGTATGCCAGCCATAAGAGAATTTACCGCTGAGTGCGTATATTAAAAAGATTATTAGAGCAAGAGCAATCGATAAGATAGCAATTGTGGTGTACTGCCGTTTAAGAAATGCATTTGCTCCTTCTTTAATTGCATTTGAAATTTCCTGCATCTTTTCATTGCCAGAGTCCTTTCTTAAGATGTCAAGAGCAAACAAAAAAGCGATTACAATACTTGCAACACTAACCAGAATAACTAAATTAAAATACATTTCGCCTCCATGTGTTTATTAAAAAAAGAATTGGCAATATTTTACCACCATCAAAAATTTTTTCAAGGAATTCAGATTAACTATTCTTAAAATTTATGGTTCGTCAGTATATGTACTGAAAGGAACCCACATATTTTTTTCTGTTGAAATAACTGTGCTATATGAATGAAGCATACCAAAATTAGATGTTTTCACTCTATACCAATCAATTGAGTTATCTCGCGCGAGTTCTTCCTTAATTCCATCAGTTGTTGCCACACTGGTTCTTACTTCGCTATGAATCTTCTTTATTATGGACAACTGGTCGTCCGGGGTTAAAAAAGAATAAATCGGTGCCAGTGCGTTGCGGTCTGCTATTTCGACAATTTCTTCAGGAAAGATATCTTTTCCGGATTCTATTTCTATTTCAATGACGCTAAGCTGGCCAAAAAGTCCACCAGGAGTTTCAGGAGATGAACCAGGATAGGTTGTGATAACAGGAATTTCAACGGTAAACATATTTCTGGGTTTCTCATCAATTGATGTGGCTTTGACTGAATAGGTACATACATACTGGACTATACATTTTTCTTTTGACACAGGAGTTGTTTTTTCAACAAAAAATGGGTAGCGGATGTCTATTTTTACAGAGGTCGCGTTTAACTCTTTAAGATACTCTCTTATATTGTTTTTTAGTGCTATGGTTCCAATTTCGTCTCTGTGACGATGGATAATCTCAATAAATTTATCAATCCATCGAGCTTCAAATTCCTGCATTATTCGAGCAACTATAGAAATTTGTGACACAGTTTCCTGTCCTCTCGAATTCATTTTTGAAGGGACTCTCATTGGAAATGGAAGGTTCTTCATTCCAACATCAACCATAAATTTTCTCTCAGTGACCATTTTATGTTTTCCTCCTTTTGTTAAATCTTTACTGGATTCCTGTTATGCTTATGTGCAGATATAAACTACTGGATAAATCTTTAGTTCAAATCTTATATTGGTTCTTTCTTTTTATCTTGCCGCGTTTTACTGAGGTATATCCTTTCTGGTTTTGTTTTTTCAACTTACCATCTTCTACCTGAAAGAATTTGTCTATTTCTCACAGATTTTTATTGCTTTATTTTAATCCTGATTATTTAATTTATTATAACCTGAAGGATTGGAAAATTCAAAATATTGTTGTCTCTAACAACACTTGATTTGACATTAAACTTTGGTAAATTATAATACCTAACAAACCAGGAGGAAATATGAAGTTTATAAGGGTTGGATTTGTAATATTTTTTCTTTTGTTGGGGAATTTTTTTGTCAGTGGGTTCAGCGTCGTAAAAGGCGGAAAGCCCGTGTCAAAGATTGTAATAAACAAAGATGCCTTTGTTGTAAAGGATTTCAAGTTATCAAGATATGCAAAACTTAAACCTGAACAAAAGATTAAACTTGCTGCAACTGATTTACAGGAATATCTCGAGAAAATTACTGGTGTTAGGGTTGAAATAATTCCTGATGATGTCGATGTTTCAGGCAATACTATATGCGTTGGCGCGAGCAAAGCCACTCAGAAGATTAAAGGACTAAAAATTCCTTCAGGGCTTACTTCTGAACGAAACGAAGCAGGGTATACAGTATTTTGTCGGGATAATGTTCTTGTGCTTGCAGGGAATGATGAAGGTCCATATATGGGAACCTATTATGCAGTTGCTGAATTTCTTAAGATGCTGGGTGTAAGATGGATGCTTCCCGGTGATTCTGGAGAGATTGTTCCAAAAAAATCAGATATTGATATTGGCCAGATGAATTTTACTGATAGACCTGCTTTTAAGGTAAGGTCGTGGTGGTGTAATGAGCCTCCTAATATGGCAGATTTGCACGCGCTCTGGAAAATCAGGAATAAAATGGATATCTATGATAGAGATATTATCTGTATTCCTGGCGATGGATGGCTAAGAAAATACCTTCCGGATCCAAAACTAAAGGATACAAGGCCAGAACTTTTTGGTAGAAATTTTGATGGAAGTGTAAATCCCTATATGGCAAATCTTTCAAATCAAGAAACAATAAAAATTGTTGCTGACAATATAATACAGGAATTTAAGGATTCAGAGAAAAAAGGCGAAAGAATCAATTCTGTGGGTTTTGCGCCTGATGATGGATTGCCAATGGATCATACTCCTGAGACAATGAAGATGAATCAGGGTTTTATTGATGTTTATGGAAGGGAAGGAGTTGTAACAGAACTTTCAATAAGTGAGGAGTGGTTTAATTTTGTGAATAAGGTTACAGAAGAAGTGGTAAAGGTTTATCCTGATGCTATTATTACCACTAACGGTTATGCTAATCGCTCATTGCCACCAGAGGGCATAACACTTCATCCGAATTTAGGCGTGATGACTGCCTTTATCTGGGCAGATACACTTAAACCTGTTACAAGTGCAAAATCATGGCAAGGTCAGGTGATGGGAGCACAACTTAAGAAGTGGTGCGAACTAAACAAAAGGGTTTTTATTTATGAGTATAATGAAACAATGCTTGTTACAGGCCTTACTCCTGTTCCACAGGTTAAGAAAATGTCTATTAATTACCCGCTTTTCAAAAAATGGGGACTTATTGGGTTTATAAATGAAACTCGGCTACCATATTTTGAAGAAGG
>MWDQ01000068.1 GCA_002070645.1 candidate division TA06 bacterium ADurb.Bin131 | reverse complement strand
AGAATACACTGTTGTGGTATTTCTTCAAGTGAATTAATCCTTATACTGGTTTTTATCTGAATACCCTTTTGATTAAGAATCTTGGTGAGTGTAGAGGCAATTTCTTTGTCTTTACCTGGGAGTATCTGATCAAGCATTTCATAGATAGTAATTTTTACCCCAAAAGCAGAAAAGATTGATGCAAATTCACAACCAATTGGACCTGCACCAATGATTGCCATTGAATCAGGGAGTTTCTCTATGTTCCAGATTGTATCACTTGTTAAAAGTCGGCTGTCCTGTAGAAATTTTTCTGGTATATTAACACTTGCGCCAGTGGCAATAACAATATTTTTTGTTTCAAAAATATTTTCATTAACAACAACTGCCTTTGGTTCTTTTATTTTTGCTTCTCCCTGAATATATTCAACTCCATTGGCTTTTAGAAGCATTCCAATACCTGAACGAAGTTTTGCACAAACATTGTTTTTTATATGAAGAGAAACCTTTTCCCAGTCAGGAACAAACCCATTGCAACATCCATATGATACTGAATTATGGATGGTTTTTGCTAATGAGAAAAGTGTTTTTGTCGGGATACAACCCCTGTTAAGACAGCATCCTCCGAGTTGTTGCTTTTCAACAAGGGCAGTTTTTAATCCGTACTGTGCGCATCTTATGGCGCAGGGGTATCCTGCTGGTCCGCCACCAACAACTATTACATCATAATTATCCATATTTTCCTCCGTCAGAAGTATTAAGGAATATATTTTAGCACAATCAGGGGTATTATAAACTGAATGAAATTAGACAATACATAAGATAGATGATATAACAATAATACAATAAAAACCCGCTGGATATCGAGAAGATTGCTATATCAATAACCGAGCAAAAATTAAAACCTCTTTGAACATGAAAAAACTTTGTCTGTTTGCAAAGGAAAAGGTAGTTCAATTTAAGTTTCGCACTTAGTTTTGATGATATAAATGCCCCGTCTATACGAGACACCCCTCTAAAAGAGGGGAATTAAAATCCCCCCTTTGCAAAGTCCTCCCCCTAATTCCCCCTTTTATAAAAAGGGGGCGAGGGGGATTTTGAGGGGAAGGTTATAAAAACTTTTGAAACTATTGATAAAACAGGAGGAAAAATGAAAAAAACAGTTATTTTTCTTCTACTTTTCGGAAACATTGTTTTTTCTAAAATTAGTGTTGATTGGACACTTCCATCCTTAGAAACAAAGCCATTTTCCATCTTGTATTCTGATATTGTCCTTGATGGGAATATAACAACAAAAGAATGGGAAAAAGCACTTTGCTTTCCAGTAAGGTCAACATTCCATATTGCCCATTCAGTAAACCATACCTGGAAAGGTCAGAGAGATGCTGGAGCCGAGTTCTACTGGGCATGGAATAAGAACGGTATATTTTTTGCCGCAATTGTATCTGATAATGAGGTAATAAATAATATGCCAGGAAATCTTGCCTACCAGCAGGATTGTATTGAAGTTTTCATTGATGGGAGACATAATTTTTTTATGAAAAGACCCTATACAAAGGGTTGTTATCAGATACTTATCAAGCCTCCTGTTAATGGCAGGCAGCCAGAAGCAACAACTTTTGGTAGTCGTGTCGATGGAATTCAATGTGCGGGAAAACCCACAGAATATGGATATAATATTGAACTTTTTATTCCATGGTCTGCGTTTCCTGATATAAAACAACCCTTTATAGGAACCAATATTGCTGTGCAGTTTATGCTCGATGACTATGACAGCATTGATAAAGATTCAGTCCAGCCATTCAGCATGAGTTTCCTTGGTAAGAAAGACCTTTACAAAAGCCCTGAAAGATTTATTCCATGTACTATCTTAGACGAGCCAAGTAAAAAGTCAGAACAAAACATTTTTATTGAGGTTCAACCTGTTGTTCAAGAAAAAAAGGCAATACCTCTTGCGGTTGAGATTGGATCAATGGTTTTTAAGGATATTGAGAATATAAAGGTAAAAATTGAAACACCAAATAAAGGCGTTATTTCTGAAAAAACTGCGAAAATCAGTCATTATTCTGATTTCTGGAAAAATGCTGTTCGTGCAGAGACAATACTGAATTTAGATAAGATAAATGAGGATGTATTTTTTATTTCAGTAACTGTTAAAGACAAAAATAACAATACAACCACTGTTAAGAAACCTATTTTCTTTGCTGGAAATATTATGTCTGAAATCCTTCTGGGAATTCATAACGCAAATATAAAGAAACTCTCTCAGACAGAACCATTCAGGGCTGCTGGTTTTCTGGGAATCTGTGCCTGTTATGAAAGAATAAAAAGAGCAATAGAACTAAATGATATGGAACGAATACAGTTTGAAGTAAGAGAAGTAGCAGCACGGTTTAATGTACTAAATAAAAACAATCCGCAGAAAACTGGCACGCTTTTTGATCTGCTCGAACTTACTGGTAAACCAGATGCACAGGTTATTGTTGAATATCCTGGTCTGGATACTGCAGTTGTGGGTTTTTACTGGGCTGGGATTCCACTTGTATGTGTTAATGTAAAAAAGTTTTCAAACCCTGACCAGGCACAGATTGCTGCAAGAGAAAAAACTACTGGTTTTGTTGATCTTCTGGAAGATAAAAACGCAGCAGGACCAGTAATAATCGCAGGGCTTCCTGCAAGGGCATCATCCTGGGCATATTCAATGTTTTACTTCAATATCAAAAACTTTAGACCTGAAAAACAATTGATTGTTGTTATCCCTGAAAAGAAAACCCTGTATGTTGTTGATAGTGAAAAAATTGACAATATAGAGGTTGATGCAATTTTTGTTTCAGATAACTCAGATGAAAACGTAAAAAATCTTATAAAAAAATATGCTAACTCCAGAGGGAAAGACATACGATTTCTAAGTATTAAAGATGCAATGAAAACACCTGCTTTTCTTTTTGTATGCGGGGAAAATAATGTATCTGAAATATTTCCCGGGTTCAGGGCATACAGGGTAGAAATTGTAAAACAGGCAATAATCAGGATACCTTTCAGGGATATGCTTGTTTCTGTTTCTCACCCATCAAGATGGGTTGCAGAACAAGCGGCAAATCTTGTTATAAAAGGAAACCCTGTATCAGTATCTGAGGTTGATGCAATTCGAAAGACACTTGTTAAAGAATTTGCGTTTTCTATGAGAAGTTCAGAAGATGTTAAGATTAAGGGTTTTGCCTATTGTGGAGATCTTCACGCGCACTCAAGTTTTTCAGATGGTTATCCCACCCCTGTTGGAATAACACTCGAATCAATGTATTGTTTTATGGATTTTTTTGCTCTAACAGATCATAACACAGTTAATGGTGCTTCTCTCGTATCAGGATTTCTTTCAAAAAATTCATTCAATTATACGTTTATTATTGGACAGGAAATAACAACACCAAACTTTCATATGAATGCATATCCTTTGAAAAAAACAATAAACTGGAAGGTATCTCTTGATGAAATAATCCAGCAGGTTAAGAAGCAAGATGCCATAATTGTGTGGAATCATCCTGGGTGGACTGGCTCTGAATGGGAACTTTCACGAATCGACAGCGGGATTTCTACAATAGGTGTGGATGCCTGGGAACATATACCTGCTGATTATTATGAATGGAAAAAACAGGAAATACTACCTCCTTTAATAGGAAGCACTGACACCCACGATGGAACATTCAGCAATCCAGAGAGAACAATAATTC
The DNA here is from genome assembly GCA_002070645.1 of candidate division TA06 bacterium ADurb.Bin131. Classification (GTDB taxonomy): domain Bacteria; phylum Ratteibacteria; class UBA8468; order B48-G9; family DTJG01; genus DTJG01. The sequence goes on along the minus strand of MWDQ01000068.1, from coordinate 362 downwards.
TTTCATCTGAATTAAGTCAAGAAGGCGTTGTTTCTGCAATAAAAAATCATAATACTATTCTTGTTTCTCCATCAAAGGGAAGTGATTATATGTATGGAGAAAATGCAGTAATTGCTGAGGTTTGGGATATAATATCTGATGGTTATGGAATGAAAAAGGCAAAGGAAAATCAGATAAAAAAGATGCTTAAGGATTCAAATATAATAAAACTCCTTCAGGAAAAATATTAAAGATATTAAATGGAGAAAAAATGATTAAACTTGAAAGGATTGTGGGATTTCTTAATAGTTATCTTGATATATCAGGAATCAGAGATGGTTCTTGGAATGGGCTTCAATTTGAGGGAAAACAGGTTGTTAAAA
>MWDQ01000067.1 GCA_002070645.1 candidate division TA06 bacterium ADurb.Bin131 | reverse complement strand
CACATATTCTCCGAGTGTTAATGCCTCTGCATGTCCATCTACAAAAACAGTATTGCATAATTGAAACTGCCAGTGTCTTGCATAACCATAATACTGACTACTCTGATATTGCAAATTACAAAATTTTTTTCATCTCCTCATTTTGTATCTTCCACTTTTCAATCTTCAATTTGCAATTAAGTCCTCTTTTATATTCACAACCATTTGTACTGATTATCTACATCCGCGGGTCGACTTGTTTTCCAGGGTAAATTTCAATTCTTAATAGTTATCAAAGCCGCCTCGCGGACTTGAACCGCGGACTTCTTCAGGGAGGGATTCCCTCCCTGATTTCCCACCCGAAATATTACATACACGGGGACACATCCCCTGTACCCTTTGTCCGCGGATCGACTTGTTTTCCAGGGTAAATTTCAACTCTTAATAGTTTTCAAAGCCGCCTCGCGGACTTGAACCGCGGACCTGAGCATTACAAGTGCCCTGCTCTACCACTGAGCTAAGGCGGCAAAATCATTATTACATTATTAAATATATAGTTTAACATCTTTATGTAAAATTTCAATTAGGCGTACAGGTAGGGGACATAGGTAACACTTTTTGGTGCTGAAAAAAAGTCAAAAGGAGCATATTTCCTTAATTTTGACATTTCACCATTTCGCTACTATACTTGTTCCGTAGCAATCATTTATTCTGTAATAAGCCAGAAGGGTGGCGTAGATAAAGCAACCTGCTGTTTTAGTGCAGCACTGACTGAACAGGGATGTAAAAACTTTTGAAACTATTGGAAAACAAAAAAAAGTACTGCTAAGGAGTTAACCAGGGTTGGCACTGTCGTGGAATAACTTAAGAACAAAAAATATAAATGGAATTTTTGCAGTTTATTCAGGAACAATACCCACCTTAAAATTGTCTAATGAATACACAGGATGAAAATACATTGAGGGATGAAGACCTTGTAAAAGAGGTTCAGAATCACAATGATATGTATGCATTTGAAATCCTTGTAAAAAGGTATCAATCAAAGATTTATAATACCTGCTACAGATTTATGGGCGATACACAGGAGGCATTTGACTGTGCCCAGGATACATTTGTGAAGATATATACAAGCATAAGATCATTCAAATATCTTTCGTCTTTTGCAACATGGGCATACAGAATTGCTGTTAATACATGTAAAAACCGTTTGATGTCATGGGAATATAGGAGAACAAGGAAAACAAGATACCTCAGCCAGGATACACTCGAATTAAAAGATAATTCTATATCCCCTGACCAAGATACAGAAAGGTCTCGCATTCAGGAAAAAGTACAGGAAGCAATCAATATGCTTCCATTTGACCAAAAACAAGTAATAATCCTGAGGGATATACAGCAGTTATCATACGAGGAGATTGAAAAAATTACAGGGCTGAGGTCTGGAACAGTAAAGTCAAAGATTGCTCGCGGAAGGGATAAACTAAAGGAAATACTTAAGGATCTAAAATATGAAATGTGAACAGGTAAAGGAAATTCTATCAGAATATCTGGAAGGGATTGTCTCTGAAGAGCAGAAAAAACAAATACAAAAACATCTTGATATCTGCAAGGATTGTTCAGAATATCTTTTACTCTTAAAAAATACTGTTAACCTTGTTAATAACCTTCCAGAGGTTTGCGTTCCACCTGGTCTTGCGTCAGCAGTTATGGAAAAAATCCAGGAAAAACAAAAAAGAAAAACAAGGATTATTCCATATCTAACAGGCATTGCATTTGTTGAAGTTATCCTTCTTTTTGTCATCATACCATTAAAAAAACCATATCAAACAGAGATTACACAAAAGATTCAACAAAAACCATCACAGCAAGTACAAAAGATTGAAAATAACTTGATAGAAAAAGAAAAAAAAGAAACAACCATTGCTTATCAAAAAAAATCCAAAGTGGCTCAAGTTCCTCTCGAAAAATTGGAAACTGGTTCTCTTGAAAAAGAAAAAAAAGAAATCATTGTGCAGATTGCCTGCAGACCTTTGCCTGCTGCGGTTTCTGAAAAAAGAGATATCGAAAAAGAAAAAAACATCTTACGCAAGGAGTCAGTCGAACAAGACAAACCACAGTCGGAGATTCAAAAAAGTTTAGCGCTTTCCAGGCCAACACAAATTGTAAACGAGGTGGTGCAACAGGCAACAAATGTTGAATCAGAGATAAAAAAACATATAACTTCTGTCAATGGAAAAATCCTTTCAGAACAAATAGCGCCTGACACTGAAATAACATATGCAATTACAGCAGAAATACCTTATTCTGCTTATAAAACCCTGATTGAAGGTCTCGAAGAAAGGTTTCAGATAAAAAATATGCCATTACTTCAAGACATATATACCTCTGATACAGAGATTAAAATAAAGATAGAGGTTTTTAGATGATGGCTTTTGCTATAAGGAAAATACCGAACACTGCAAGAAATATCCCACAAAATATAGAAATAAATGCGTAAATCCCAGGTTTTATTCTTTGTTTCCCTCTACTTACAAAAAAAGAAACAATGCTGTACCACAAAAAATCAGCACTGATATGTCCAAAGAAAAATGCAGAAATTCCAGCAACCCCTCTTGGGCTTGCGATTGAAAGATATGTAATACCGATTGTTATCCACCATATAGCCCAGTACGGATTTGATAAACTAACAAGGACACCGGCGAAGATTGATGAACCAGTGTTATTTCGTACTTTTAATTTAGATAAATCTGGAGATGGTTTCCACACCATACCAAAAGCCATTCCCATAAGAAGACATCCTCCCACAATACTATATACCTTTGTAAAAACAGGCTGTGTGAGATATGTCTTAAAACCTGCGACAAGAAAAATAACAAGCAGTAATTCGAGTATAGAATGACCTGTAATCAAAAGGGGTCCTGCCTTTGCACCATCTGTAAGAGACCTGCCAACTGTTACCGCAAGTAGTGGTCCAGGGCTCATTGCCCCAGAAAGAGCCACAATAAATGAGGTTGCCACAATTGTAAAAATACTCATATCTGGTTTTAATGCTTCTGTATATTGATTGAGTAAATTACAAAAATTGATCGGTTTAAGGTTACAGATATCCCTTTAATATCTTAATATCATGCGGCAAAACAACTTCAACAGGCCAGGCAGAAATATATTCTCCTGAAAGATACCCCTGATAGCCAGTATCCTTAAGCAATTTTACTGCTGTTTGATAGGGGATTTCACCCTTTCCCATAAGCGCAAGTTTAACATTTCTTTTTTCATCATAGATACCATCGTGAATATGACAGTGCTCTATCAATCCATTAACATGGCTAAATGCCTGTTCTATTGTCATTCCACGGGTAAATGGATGCATAATATCCCAGTTGATTTTAATAAAGGGATTGTTTGCAATTCTCACTGCTTCCGCTGCTGTATCAGCCCTCGAAAAAAAATCATGCGTCTCGAGACATATAAAAATCTGGTTTTTTTCTGCATACTCTGAAACCTGCGCAAGACATCCCCCTACAATTTCTATTGCCTCGCTCTCAAGCATTTCTCTGTCAGGCATACCCCCAAAAACTCTTATTCTTTTCGTACCAATATCACAGGATAAATCAATAAATGCCTTTGTTAATTCAATGTTCTCTTTTCTTTTGCCCTCATCAGAAAAACAATATCTTACTGATGTAGCAAGGCAAGCGCATTCTACCCCTGAATCTAAAAATATTTTCTTTATCTCATTTCTCTGTTGTTTGTTCGTATCTATCTCTATACCGTGCTTGTGTTGAGATTGAGCACGTGGTTCAATACCATCATATCCATATTTTTTTGCGTATCCGAGCATTTCAACAAGATTTGCCTCTGGACAGGAAAAACTCATAAAAGAAAACTTCATTTTACCCTCCTTTAAGAAGTTAGGTAGCGCCAAACTTGGCTAATTCCTTAACAGTATTTTTCTTTATTTTTCAATAGTTTCAAAGGTTTTTATAACCCTCCTTTCTAAACTCCCTCGCCCCCTTTAAGGGGAAATAGTGGATAGGAAACTTTTCAAAGGGGAAAAGAAAAAGGGATTAGGGGTGTTCCATAGAAACAGGATATCCCACATCCAAAAACCCATATCTTAACTGATATCAATGATTTATTTATCATAGGCACTACTCATCTTAGAAGCAATGCTGTGCCAGAGTCGAGTTTCAAGAATATCATCAGCCGCCCTAATAACTGTTTCAATATGCTCGGGTTTTTTAATCCCAACAATTGCTGAAGTCACTGCTGGGTGAGTAAGGATCCATCTTAAAGCAAGTTCTGCCACTGTAATATCCATTTTTTCTGCAATGGGCATTAGAACATTATTAATGGAGATACATATCTTCTTAAAATTTTCTCCTGTAAAACGAGGATGATTTGCCCTTGAATCCTGAAATTTTTCATTACCTTTATATTTACCTGTAAGAAGTCCTCTTGCAAGAGAAGAATATGTAATAACACCTATTTTTTTTTCGAGACAAAACGGAAATTCTTGTTTTTCAACATCTCTGTCGAGGATATTATAAAGCGGCTGAAAACACTCAATATCCATATACTTCAGATACATATTCATCTGGTGAACATTCATATTACTAACACCTACCCAGCGGATCTTTCCCTGTTTTTTAAGGAGTGTCATCGCCGCAGAGACCTCATCGGGTTTTGTCAGAGGATCCCAGGCATGAATCTGATAAAGGTCAATATAATCGGTTTTTAATCGTTTCAGGGACGCCTCACATTCTTTTATTATGTAATCATAACCTGTATCAGGATACCTATTTTGGGGATCAGTAAAGTTCCAGTAAAACTTTGTAGCAATAATAAGATTTTTTCTGCACCCAAGTTTTTCAAGAAAATTACCGAGCACTGTTTCTGCGAACCCATCTCCATAAGCATCCGCTGTATCAATAAAGTTTATGCCGAGTTCCATTGCTTTCTTCAAAGCAAGGTTCCATTCATCAAGTGAAATATTTCCCCAGAATTTTGGAGAAAGTTGCCAGCATCCAAAGCATATCCTGGAAACAATAAGATCTGTCTTACCAATCTGAATGTATTTCATTCTTACCTCCTTAAAATGGTTCAGGAACTTTCATCACAGTTTGTTTTCCTGTTTCCGATATCTTCAGTGAGGCAATAAGTGCAATAAAACTCAGAAAAAGACATAAGCCAGCCACAGTTGCATAAGATACAACAGGATATATTACTGCCTCATGGGTTATAATTGCCCTTGAAGAAAATTTATCCATGATAAAACCAGTAATACTTCCAGATATTGCCACAGAAATATAACATATCCCATTTATAAATCCAACAGAAGTGCCAACAACCGATGGGTTTATTTCTTTAACCAGGGTCGTTGTTATGGGTCCGCTACCACCAACTGCAGCAAACAAGAAAAGAGAAAAAAGAAAAACCATGGGCTCTTTCCATAAAATAAGATTTACAAACATTAAGATACACGAAATCATTGAAATAAAGCAAAGGAAAATAACAAGTCCTTTTCTTCTTTTTATGATGTGTGCCAGAGTCCCCCAGAAAAGTACAAAAAACATTGTGCCCGCCATCATAACAAATGTAAAGGATGCTGCAATTTTTGAGCTTATTCCACAGGTATCCTGCAAAAGTTTTTTACCGATTATTCCCTGAAAAAGCAAGTAGATTGTGAAGTTTATTGATGCGACAATTATTACAGGATAAGATTTTTTATTTAATAAGGTTGCTGTAATATCCTTAAGAGAGATTGAACCCCTGTTATGTTTTAGCTGTCGATACCTTATGAAAATAAATAGTATGATAATCATTATAACAAGAAGTATTACTGTCAGCCAGAACATTGCCTGACGCCAACCAAATGCGGCAACAAGCCGTTCAAATGGAAGGGTTGCAAAAAGTCCACCAGAATAACCGAGAAAAAGTGCAATTCCAAGCATAACAGGGAAAAAATCAGGACCAAAAAGATCATCTGTTTTTTTTACAATCCCCAGATAGGCAACGCTTCCGCCAAAAGCCACAAGTACCCTCGAGAAATAAAGCAAAAAGATAGAATGAGAAACCGAAAAAAGAAGGGAACCTATACACAGTAAAAAACCGCCTGCAACAAAGATACGGTTTGTTCCAAAAAAATCCATGAAGGGCCCAATAAAAAACTGCAAAATTCCATAGATACCAAAAACAATTGTACCAAGACCCGCAACCTGATTTGCTGTTAGATTAAAATCTAATTGTAATTGATTGAATATTGTGCCAGGTATTCCAACCCTGTGAAAATATGAAAAGAAATAGAATCCATTCAGGAACAAAAATAGGATAAGTTTTTTTTTCAAACTGAGTTCCATTTTATTCCTTTTCTAAATCAGGAGAAACAACCACAAAACCAAGAGGTGGAAGGGTTATCTCAATTGATTGATTGGAAAAATGGCTCTGACATTTTTTTGCCTGTACAAAACCAAAATTTCCAATATTTGAGCCTCCATAAAAAGAAGAATCACTATTAAGTATTTCCTTATAATTACAAAGCAGTGGGACACCAATTTTATAGTTGTGCCTTGGCACAGGTGTAAAATTAAAGATAAAAATTAAAAATCTGTTTTTTTTCTTATTCCATCTCAAAAAACTCATAACAGTGTTATCAACATCAGAAAAATCAATCCACTGGAAGCAGGTATATGATGATTCATTTTCGTACATCTCAGAGTTATGGGTATAAAGATTATTCAAATCCTTGATTAGCCGCATTATTCCTCTATGGCTTTCATAGTTTAATAGATACCAGTCAATCTCCTTGTTATGATCCCACTCATTCCTCTGTCCAAATTCCCCTGACATAAAAATAAGTTTTTTCCCAGGATGGCCGAACTGCCATCCAAAAAGCAATCTGAGATTTGCAAACTTTTGCCAGTCATCTCCTGGCATTTTTTCGAGAAGGGATTTTTTTCCATAAACAACCTCATCGTGAGAAAGCGGGAGGATATAATTTTCGGAAAAAGCATAGAATAAACTGAATGTAAGAGTACCTGTATGATATTTTCTGAATAGTGGGTCTTTTGAGAAAAAACCGAGTGTGTCGTGCATCCATCCCATATTCCATTTAAATCCAAATCCAAGTCCTCCAAGATAAACAGGTAGGGTAACCCCAGGCCAGGCAGTTGATTCTTCTGCAATTGTAAAAGAATTTTTATATCTTGAATAAACTGTGATATTAAACTTTTTTATAAACTCTATTGCTTCAATATTTTCCCGACCACCATAGATATTTGGAACCCATTCTCCATCTTTTCTCGAATAATCAAGATAAAGCATCGAGGCAACTGCATCAACCCTTAATCCATCAATATGATAGTTTTCAAGCCAATTCAGAGCACTTCCTATTAAGAAATTTGAAACCTCATATCTTCCATAATTAAATATGGCACTTTTCCAATCAGGATGTTCGCCTTTTTTCGGATCCTGATGTTCGTATAGATGAGTTCCATCAAAAAGATAAAGACCATGTTCATCTTTTGGAAAATGCGCAGGGGTCCAATCAAGAATAATCTTTATCCCATTTTTGTGGCACATATCAACAAAAAATTTGAAATCATCAGGATTTCCATACCTTGAACTTGGCGCATAAAATCCTGTTACCTGATATCCCCAAGATGCATCAAAAGGATGTTCAGCAACCGGCAATAGTTCAATACAGTTAAATCCGAGGTCTTTGATATAATCAATAACCTGAAAAGTAATTTCCCTCCAGTTTGGAAATGAACCATCTTTTTGTCTTTTCCATGAACCAGGATAAAATTCATAAATACTTAAAGGTAGATTATGGATTTCAGATTCTTTTTTTGAAATAAATTCATAATCATTCCATTGATAATTACTCTTCCAGGTAATTGACGCTGTTTTCGGTCTTTGTTCAAAATAAGCCCCATAAGGGTCTGATTTCAGAAGAATCTGATTTTGCCCTGTAAGTATTTCATATTTGTACAATGATCCACAGCCTACCTCAGGAATAAAAATCTCCCAGATTCCTGAATTTCCAAGAACCCTCATCTGATGTATTCTTCCATCCCAGTTATTAAAATCCCCAACTGTGCTTACTCTTTTTGCGTTAGGAGCCCAAACACTGAAATTATATCCTTCAATATTATCAATAATTCTATAAACTGCTCCCATTTTTTTAAATATTTCAAAATGGTTTCCCTGATTGAAAAGAAAAAGATCCATTTCGCCAAAAAACGATTTATCAAAGGAATATGGGTCAATAAATACCCTTTTAATGTGATTTTTATATTCTGCCTGTACCCTGTAATCAAAACTTGTATCGAAATAACCCTCGAAAATTCCTGATTTAATATGTTTTAGTGGATATTCTTTTCCTTTTCCAACCCTTATTAATGAAACAGACACTGCCTCTGGAACAAAAACACGGACAACATATCTTCCATCAATTTTGTGCCAGGAAAGAATCTCAAAGGGATTATGATATTCACCGCGAGTAAGTTTTTCTAATTTTTCATCCATGATTTAATCTCAGCGAATATAATGTTCAAGGGTTCTTATTGTATTGAAAAAAACTTGAAGTCCTCTTTTACCTGATTGAAATGGTCCAGCAGTTCCACCGTTTATCTCATAGAATACATGCGGAATGTTATATCTTTTTGCGAGTTGATATTCTAAACTGTTAATCCAGTGCACAGTAGGTTCGATTGATGTTGATGGAGCATCTGTTAATAACCTCATAACATCACACATAAGACAATAGATTTCTCTTTCCCTGATATCAGAAAATGTTTCATAAGGAACCTGATACCAGCCATCATATGGATACTCACTATTTGTCCTCCAGCCAAGATAACAATGGAAGTTTATCCAGAGCGCGGCTTTTTTATCTGTTGCCCATTTCCACAATAATCTTCCTTCAACTGATTCTGGATATTCTGCATCAGGATTTTCTCCAAATGCTTGGTAAAGATCAATTCCTTCTTCAGTAAAACAATTTCTTCCAGCAATATTTCCATCAGGGTTTACTATCGGAATAATCTCAAAAAGAAAATTCTTTCTCATTTCTTCTGCATAGGGAATCTTTGATGTTATAAAGTCAGCAATTGTTCTAACTGCCCATATCCCAGGAAATTCTATTGGATGTTGTCCAGCAAGGCATAAAATTCTTGGTTTTCCCTGTGTCCCAGTTCTAATCCCAACAATATCTCTTTTGAGTACTGTTTTTCCGAGTGAAAATACCTCAGTATTTGTTCTTTCATCAGCAAGTTTTTTGATGAAATTACATGTATCAGAGTATGGGGAAGGCCAGTTATTTGTTATGCGCATTATTGATTCTGGTGCAAGGTTTAAGTGTACAACTATATGATCTTTGAAAACAGTGCACAATGATTGCTCAAGGGGATGGAATCTGTTTATATCCTGTGTTGATACCCATATTGTTGTTGGGAAATGAGAAATAAATCCTTCAGGGTCATTAATATCGGGGTCGTGCCATATCTCAATATCAATTTCTGTTTCTGATCCTTCATTTTTTATATCAAAACAAAAATAATAGCAGTATGTTATCTTATCACCAGAGACCTCGCATCTGTACCTGTTTTCTTTTATGTGGCAGAAATTTTTACCATTTCCACATTCAAAGGAACTTGAAAATTTTATCATTGTCTCTCCTTCTAAACCTGCCAGTCATCATCAAAGTTTTTTCTGGTAAAAACAAAAAAACCTGCTGGCGGAATTATTAATTCTGATTCTTTATACACAACCCGTATCAGGAAATTAACCGTGTCCTTTTTTTCTATTCTCTGCCAGGGAATTTTAATTTCTACACACTCGTCAACTACAAAATTATCAGAGGGTATCTCTTTTGTGTCAAAGGAAATTTTTTCAGCATCTTTGAATTCAACAGATACAGAAGAGAAATTTCTTTCCTCTGTATCTATTCTGACATAAAAATTTTCTTTATCATATCCGTATGCAATCTTTTTAACAGGCAATTGAAACGGCTGAAATGTTGTCCATAGCGTGCCTGTTTCTATTTCGCAGGCACCCAGCCACTCAAAAAAGTTAGTTATTTTCCCATCTATCACAGGAGAAATAAATGCTTCTGGCTCTTTGAGTATTTTAGACATTGGGATTTCTTCCAGAATACTTTCTGGAATTTCCAGTCCTGCCTTTTTATAAATCTGTGAAATAATGGACTGAAAAAGTAGATAGAATTTTCTTCTTGTTGTCTGGTCAGCAGGCACACTCATCCACCAGAAAAAATCACTGCATTCAGCCATAAGGATAAGTTTCATAATCTCATCATATAGTGGACTATTACCAGCGTACTGCTGTACTGTTTTTCTGGTATCAGCGAGAATTTTCCACAATTTATTTGCGTCTGGTTTTCCAATCCAGTTATCAAAATGCAGTCCCATCCACGAACCAGCAGGAATACTTGAAATGGATTTTCTCTTAAAACTCAAATTTTTTGCCTCAGAAAATGTAGTCATCTTAATTTTTGAACTTGAAAGAGATCTTTGATAAAATTCATTAAGAAAAATTTTGCCTTCATTCCTATACCATTCCCAGGGATTTTCTCCATCAAGAATAATGGTAAGAAGTTTATCCTGATTTCCTGAAAATTCTTCTATTCTGTTTATAAGATCTATCGCAGCATTTTTTTCATCCCAGGACTGATAAATAAATCCAATTCTGTCGGAAAATTCATGATTTCTGAAAAACATGACAAAGAGATCTTTCCAGGTATAGATTGTTGATGAAATTTCCTGAACACTTTCAGAAAGAATCTGTTGATCTGCTCCAATCCAGCCAACATTGAATTCACTGAGAATATCCAGTACCTGATTACTGATTGAGCCCTCTGCAGGCCAGATTCCCTCAATTTTTTTCCCAAAGGTAGAACCAGCAACATCTAAACCAAATTTTATATGTTGTCTGACGTCATCTGGATAGGCAAAATCAATATCAGGAATTTTCAGGGATGTTTTTGTTGTTGAAGCAATAGAAAGATCACATACAAGTGGCATTATTGGGTGATAGCCAGGAGTTGTGCTGATTTCAATACTGCCTGACTCAAAAAGTTCCCTGTAGATAGAGAGTATTTCAGAGAATACCCTTTTCTCATAGGCAACAACCATATCCTTATCTTTTTGAGTAAACCCAATACCTTTTTCATATAATTCCAAAAGGGTATCTTCTTTAGAAAGCAGAATTGGATGTATACAGGCAAGGTGCATCCACATTTTTAGATCCAGAATTTCTCTCTTTGAGATAGTTTTTGAATTGAATCTTTCTATCAACATTTGAAAAATATTATTTCTCTCTTTTATTCTCGGAGGAAGTTCATCAAGAAATATCTTTATCCTATCAGTATCATTAGATGCTTCTGAAATAAGCATCTCCTGAAATCCATCAATAATTTCTCCATCAGAGATTTTTTTAATCTGTAGAATCAAACCAGGTGTTATATTACAGGTTAGTTTTACACCTGTTTCTTTAAGCATCAATGCCATTGGATAATAACTGTATAAAACCCTGAACGTAATAATTGAACTTTCAAGGATATTTGAACCAGGTAATAAATAATACGGCTGATGAAAATGCCAACAAAGATTAAGATATGTCATATCTTTCCCATTGCCTTTTCATAGAGCGAGACATACTCGAGAATTGATTTATTCCACGAAAAATCAAGAGAAACAGCGCGTTTGAATATATCATCCATAAGTTTTTCATCGGAATAAAGATCAATAGCATCTCTCATTGATGATTCAAGTTCAACAGGTAAAGGATTTTCAAAAACAAATCCCCAGCCAGAGTTTTTTGTTGTATCAACCGGCATAACTGTATCAGCAAGCCCTCCTGTTTTCCTTACAACAGGTATTGTGCCATACTTCAAAGCAATCATCTGACCAAGTCCACAGGGTTCAAACCTTGAAGGCATAAGAAAAAAATCACTTCCTGCATAGATTTGATGCGCAAGTTTTTCATCAAATCCAATGCGCGCATTAATTCTATCAGGATATTTTTTTGTAAGAGCAACAACCCCATCTTCATACCTTAATTCTCCTGTTCCGAGAAAAACAACCTGAAATTTTCTGTTTAGCATCCTTTCTATTGTATCAATAATAATATCTATTCCTTTTTGTTCAACAAGACGACCTACAAATCCAAAAACAGCAACATTATCCTCTGGCAGGGAAAACACGGATTGAAGATATTTTTTATTAATGACTTTTGTTTTTCTTGAATGATATTTTTTGAAAATCAGTCCATCAAACCTTGGGTTCCAGATAGAATAGTCAATCCCATTTAATATGCCTGAGATGTCCTTTTCTCTTGTTTTTAATAATCCATCAAGTTTACATCCGAATTCAGGAGTCAGGATCTCTCTTGCATAGGTTGGACTGACAGTATTGATTTTGTTTGAATGAATGATGCCTGCCTTCATAATGTTAATGTTTCCATAGAATTCGAGTTGTTGCATAGAAAAAAACTCTCCTCCTAATCCAAGTTTCCAGAAAAAATTACCCGGGAATATCCCCTGATATGCAAGATTATGGATTGTAAAAACAGTTGAGGATTGAAGCTGTCCGTAAAAAACCTTCAGGTAAAGTGGAACAAGAGCAGTTTGCCAGTCATTACAATGAAAAACGTCAACATCAATGTTAAAAACCTTACATGCCTCCAGAACTGCTTTCGAAAAAAAAGAAAACCTTTCAAGGTTATCTGGATAATCCAGGCCTGATTCTCCATATAACTGGCTACGGTTGAAATACGCCTGATTTTCAATAAGATAAACATTGTTAAAAGTATTTTTCAGTTTTAATAAAGATGCTTTTTCTACCCTTGAATTCGAAAAGAACACATCAAATGTTCCGAGAGTTTCATAATCATATTTACTGGTAATCTGGCTAAAAGCAGGAAGAAAAAGTTTAACATTCACATATCTTGGAAGTTTTGTGAGTAGAGAACCAACAACATCAGCAAGTCCTCCAACCTTAACCAGTGGAAAACATTCACATGAAACAAGGGCAATATTTTTCATTTTTTAATCCTCCTTTAATTTTGCATTCCTCAATTTAGTTTCTATTCTATAGCCAATCTTGTTGAGAACTTACTTTTTGCTCTTTCTTTCAGAAAATCTGGCTGGGTTTTCACTAAAAATTAAACAGTAAGGTCTCTTAAAAACTGAGCAGCTTCCTCAGGAGGTGTTGGATTGATATAAAATCCTGTGCCCCATTCAAAGCCACCTGGTCTTGTAAGACGTGGCATAATCTCGATATGCCAGTGATAGTCCTTATCTATTGTCTGCCAGTACCCGGGATGCGGAAATCTATTAGGGGCTGTATGGAAAATAAAATTGTAAGATGGATTACTCAGACCCTTTATTAGTTTCTTCAAAACCAGCCCCAGTATCTGAGCAAGACTCTGCCTTTCTCCATCTGATATTGAATCAAAATCAGGACTATGCCTCATGGGAAGCAACCAGAGTTCAAATGGAAACCTCGAAGCATACGGAACCAGTGTAATAAAATCACTGTTCATGGCAACAACTCTTTCTCCGCGAGAAATCTCGTCCTCTATGATATCGCAAAAGATACATCTTTCCTTATATTCATAATACCACTGAGTTCCTTTTAGTTCTTCCTTTACCCTTTTGGGCGTGACAGGAGTTGAAATAAGTTGAGTATGAGAATGATAAAGAGAAGCACCTGCTTCCCTTCCATAGTTTTTGAATATCATGCTATACTTCAATCTCGGGTCTTTTTTTAAGTCAAGGCTACGAATCTGATATGTTTGTATAACCTTTTCGAGATGAGGTAAATCAAAATCCTGCATCTGTTTGGTATGATCAGGGGTTTCTATAATAACCTCATGTGCACCTATTCCATTCATTTTATCAAAAATACCAACACCTTTTTTGTCTAAATTACCCTCAACCCTTAATGCAGGATATTTATTGGGAACAACC
>MWDQ01000066.1 GCA_002070645.1 candidate division TA06 bacterium ADurb.Bin131 | reverse complement strand
TATCTCGAGTGCCAAAAGAAATATTTTCTCTTTTTGAGGAACAATCTTCTCCCAAAATTCCTTTTCTTATTTCACACATTTTCACCTTCCTGGTCATCCCTTATTTTACCAATATCTGATACCTTTTCTAAGACCATTGAGGTGTTACCTATGTATCTCAACTTTTGCACCATCTGAAAATACTTAGTACATTTAGTAGGAATCAGTAAGTAACCAAAAAAGACACCTGATATTCAACAAAATTTTTATTGGGCATATTGATTGTAAATGTATAAAATTAAGACTGGAATTTATTTTCTTTAGGTTGCAATATATCCCTTTGATATAATACATCTTTTACTATTTCACTGGGTGAGTACTTTTCTTGTTAGTGAGTGGGTTGACTGAGTATTTGAGTATAATTTCTTGAATTACCTATTTCAATTCATTAGCCAGGATGATTGCTTCTGCAACTTCTTTAAGAGATTTTCTTCTATCCATACTCTGTTTTCTTAATATGTTATATGCCTCATCTTCAGAAATATTTTTCTGTTTCATAAGAATGCCCTTTGCCTTTTCGACTAATTTCCTTGATTCAAGGGCTTCCTGTATTGCAAGTTTTTCTTCCATAAGTTTTGTGTTTTCAAGCGCAATAGCCGCCTGGGCCGCGACCGACATTAGCATGTTAATCTCTTCTTCAGTAAACTGGTGGGGATAATCAGTATAACTATTAATAACACCTATTACCTTTCCTTTTATCATCATGGGTACTGCAAGGAGGGAAACAAGTCCTTCTTTTTTTGCAATCTCAGGATATCTGTATAAAACATCCTTTGTAACATCAAACACTGCAATGGATTTTTTCTCAAGTACCGCCTTCCCGCTGACACTTTCACCAACCTTAAGATTTGGTTTATTAAGATATGACGGAGATAAACTCTGGCTTGCCTTTATTACGAGTTCATTCTTGTTTTCATCGAGAAGCATAATTGAACAGATTTTTGAGCCAGTTGCTTCTGCAGTGATTGAAACAATAAGATTTAATATCTCCTGCAGGTATCTATCTGATATAATAGTTGTACTTATCTGACTTAAAGAATCAAACATTTGAATCTTTTTTTTGCTGTTCTCAATTTCCTGTAGTTTTGCAAGTGCTTTCCCCGCAAGTGTACAAATCTCTTCGAGTGTTTTTATTTCTTTTTCCTTCCACTGATGCGGTCGTCTTTTTTTTATGGAAAGAGCACCTATAATTATTGAATCATCCTTGATGGGTACTCCAAGGTATGCTTCGTATGTTTCCTCTGCGAGTTTATCAATTAATTTAAATCTATCATCCCTGTAACAGGCATTCTTAAAAACAAGAGTTTCTCCTGTTCTAACGATCCACCCTGTAAGACCTTCATTTATGGGAAAACTCAGTTTTTCAATAAGATTTGGGTATGGATTATAACTTGCAACAAGTTTAAGAAGATCGTGTTTTCTATCAATAAGATAAACAAAACCACCATCGCTTTTGAATTCAGAAACAACATTATCTATCAACTGGCTGCAGAATTCTTTAATGTCTTTGCTTTCTATAACGATATTAAGTAGATTTTTCCAGAATTTCATATCCGTTCTTTCAGATGTTTTATTTTTATCCATTTTCTATAATTATAACCTTAAAAGACATGTTTTATCAATATTTTTTATTGAACAAAGGTGTTATTTCTTTGAATTGTATTAATCTTATGCGAAATATTTTATCTTGTATTTTAATGTACACACTGAAGGTAAAAATAACAGGAGGTGCAGTTTTTAACACAATATCTGTATGGTAAAATAAATTTATGGAAATCGATCGCAAAGACCTTGAAGAAATAGTATATCAGAAGATAAAAAAATTGCCAGAGTTTTTCAAGAAAAAACTTGATAATGTTGAATTTTTTGTTGATGAAGGTAATTCTCTACGTCTTCTCGGATTGTATCACGGGGTTCCATTTAATAAAAGGAGTAATTATAATCTTGCGATGCCTGACAAGATTATTATCTACAAAAGGGCATTTGAAAAAATATGCAGGAATAGAAAAGAACTTGAGGATAAGGTTGAAAAAGTTTTGCTTCATGAGATAGGTCATTATTTTGGGTTTAGTGAAAAACAATTAAGAGATCTTGACTACTAACGGCTGCCTGGTTTAACAAGGGGAATTTTCTCCATGCACATAGGACATAGAGATTGTTCATAGTTTTTAATATCCATTTTCACAAGATAATGGACTGGAAACTTAATATTATGAATGCCCCTTTGCACAAGACAGCACACACCTATAATATTGGCTTTATATGAACTGACTATATCAATTACCTCTGAGACCGAACCACCTGTGGTTATAACATCTTCACAGATAAGAATATTTTCACCTTCCTCAATATTGAAGCCCCTTCTAATGGTCATAACGCCTTTTTCTCTTTCAGAAAATATTGCTCTTGCTCCGAGTTGTTCTGCAAGAACATATGAAAGCACGATGCCTCCGAGAGCGGGTCCAATCACAGTATTTATGCTTGTGTTAATATATTTTTTTGCTAATTCTGCTGAGAGAACTTGCGCTAATGGAGGAAATTGCAGAACCCTCGCCATTTGAAAATATCTATTGCTGTGGAGTCCTGATGAAAGAAGGAAATGTCCTTCGATGATTGCACCTGTTTCCTTAAAAATTCTCAATATTTCGTTATCAGTCATTTTTTAACTTTTCTGGGTTAATTTTTTCAATTTTTTTTATTCTTCGAAGGTGTCTTCCTCCTCCGAACTTTGTTTCAAGAAAGATGCGAACAATCTCGCAGGCGAGTTCATTTGCAATTATTCTACCACCGAGAACCAGGGCATTTGCATCATTATGAATCCTGGCTATTTCCGCAAGAAATGGATTATAACAAAGTGCTGCCCGAACCCGAGGAAATCTGTTTGCGACAATGCTCATACCTATTCCTGTTCCACAGATCAAAATTGCTCTGTCAATTTTATTCGTAGATAGGTCAAAGGCAACCTTTGCACCATAATCAGGATAGTCAACCTTTTTTAAGACAGAAGGACCATAGTCCACAACATTGTATCCCTCTTTTTTTAGATAGGAAATAAGATACAATCGCATTTCAAATCCAGCATGATCACTTGCTATCCCTATTTTCATTTTTTATCCTTGTTAATACCTGTGTTTTGATCTTATCACTGATGATATCCCTTATTTCTCTGTAATAAGAAATATCTTTCCCTGCTGGATCAGGTATATTGAGTACAGTTATTTTATCATAACATGAAGGGGACATCTCGAGTATTATATTTCTATGCCTATCCTCCATCGCAAAAATAATATCCGAAGAATCAATAATATCTGCTGTTAGAATATTTGTGGTAAAATTACTGATATCAAGTCCAATTTCCTTCATAACAACAATGGATTCCAGAGAAGGGTTTTCTTTAATCACGGATGTCCCTGCAGAAATAACATCTATTAGTTGATTACCAATAATATGTTTCAGAATACACTGTGCCATTGGGCTTCTACAGGAATTTCCGGAACAAACAAAAAGAACTTTTCCTCTTAGAAGTTTTGGCAATGATGTTGTTGTATCCCATATTGCTGATTCTTTCCCATAAAGTTTTCCTGCATCAACGACCAACTGAACGCTATTGATTAATTCTGGCTCAACTTCATCTATACTTGAGGTGCTACCTCTAAAGGAAATATTTGCACTTGTTGAAGCGAGGTAGGGAAAAATACTGGTCAGGTGGTTTATCAAATCAAAATCAGGTATTCTAATACCTATTGTATTGTCAGATGATACGATATATTTACTTTTGATTTTTGATTTGAAAATAAAGGTATTTTTTCCTGGCCAACGGTTACTCACGAAGTTAAGAGATGATTGCTGAATATATGCAATTTTGTTTGCTTGTTCTATATCCCTGACAAAAGCAATAAGAGGTTTATGTTCTGGTCTGTTTTTGATGGTGTATATATATGTTTTGGCAGTATCATCTTCGCCATTACAAACAATACCATATACTGTATCTGTCGGGATGATCGCAACACCTGAATTTTTGAGCACATTGCCAATTTTTTCAACTATTATTTTTCTGTTATCTCTGGTAAGTTTAAGAATATCAGTCATTGGTAATTACAGAGTTAGAAAGAATACCAATTTTTTCAATTTCACACTCCACAACATCCCCAGGGTTGATTGGACTTATACCTTCAGGTGTTCCAGTAGAGATAATATCACCGGGGTATAGTGTGAGATATTTTGTTATTGAGGCAATAATTTTTGGTATACCGAAAAGCATAGAATCTGTTTTTGATGCTTGTTTGACCACGCCATTGATGCGTAATTCTATTTTTAACCCTTCGTTTATATCAATCTCATCAGATGTAATCATCCATGGACCTATAGGGCAAAACGTATCCATACTTTTTGACCTGAACCAGGGATATTTTTTCTCCTGGTCAGATTTTTGGATTGAACGTGCTGTAACATCATTAAGAATTGTATATCCCGCAATGTACGGCATAACATTACTACTGGACACTTTTCTACACGTTTTTCCTATAATAAGTGCAAGTTCAACTTCTGGATCAACCCTTCCTATATTTTTTGGTATGATAATCGGTGATTTGTTTGGTATAATGCAGGAGGACGCTTTTTCAAAATAAATTGGTTCATCTGGAACCTGCCAGTTGCCTTCAATGGCATGGCTTCTATAATTTAATCCCAGACATATGATATTTATGGGTCTTAAGAGTTGAAGGTATTCCACATCTTTAAGGGAAACCCATCTGGATATCAGAGATTCAATTGTTAATATCCTGTTGGATTCAATAATCTCTTCAATGGGTATATCACCGACAGAACCCACCATATCATCTCTTACAATTCCAGTAAATACTGTATTTTTATATCTAAATCTCCCTATTTTCATTTTTCGTTTTTTAACCTTTTTATCTTTTCTCTATACTGGATAGCAGTTTCAAAGTCAAGTTGTTTCGCAGATACCATCATCTTTTTTTCAAGTGTTCTGAGAACTCTTGAGAGATTTTTCCCATAATAATTTTCTTCTTCAAGAACAAGAAGTTCCTGTTCTTTTTTCTTTTTGCTTCCAATAATATCGCCTATTGTCTGGTATATTGGTTTTGTCACTGGTCGTGGAATTATATTATTTTTTTGATTATATTCCTGCTGGATTTTTCTTCTTCGTTCTGTTTCTTCAATTGCTGATTTCATTGAATCAGTCATCCTGTCTGCATACATAATAACCTCTCCATCAATGCTGCGGGATGCTCTTCCTGCAATCTGAATCAGGGATCTTTCTGATCTTAAAAATCCTTCTTTATCAGCGTCGAGTATGGCAACAAGACTTACTTCTGGAAGATCAAGCCCCTCACGTAGAAGATTTATACCAACAAGAACATCAAATGTTGCCTCTCTCAATTTTTTTAAGATTTCCATTCTTTCCAGGGTATCAATCTCATAATGAAGATACATAACCTTAATTTGAAGGTCCTTTAGGTAATCGTTCAACTGTTCTGCAAGTTGTTTACTTATCGTAAGGACAAGAACTCTTTGATTTTTCCTTATTCTTTCATGAATCCTTTCTACAAGATCATCAAGTTGATTCATAGTTGGTAGTACATTTATTGGAGGATCAACAAGGCCTGTTGGACGAATAACCTGTTGAACAAGAAATAAAGATTTTTCCCCGAGTTTTCTGACACCAATTTTTTCAAGTTCATAGGGACCTGGTGTTGCAGAAACACATATTACCTGATTTATCATATTTTCAAATTCTTCAAAGGTAAGGGGTCTATTATCAAGTGCGGATGGCAATCTGAAACCATACTGAACAAGCGTTTCTTTTCTTGACCTATCGCCAGCATGCATACCACGGATTTGTGGTATCGTCATATGTGATTCATCAAGAAAAAGCAGATAATCATCTGGGAAATAATCAATTAAACATTCAGGTCTTTCTCCAGGAAGACGGCCTGCTAAGTGCCTTGAATAGTTCTCAATTCCATGGCAATAACCGAGATCCGCGAGCATCTCAATATCATTTTTTGTTCTTGTTTCAAGTCGTTCGGCTTCGAGAAGTTTTCCCTGTTTTCTAAATTTTTCGAGTTCTATTTCAAGTTCTTCTCTTATTGTTTTCAATGCTCTTTCAAGTTTATCAGGAGGACTTACAAAATGCTTTGCGGGATAAATCGAAATTTGCTGTTCTTCTGATATTGTTTTACCTGTGAATGGGTCAAATCTTTCAAGGGTACTAATTTCCTGTGGACCTAAAACTATTCTTACTCCTATTTCCTCATACGAGGGTATTAATTCTATTATATTTCCTCTTACCCGAAATTTTCCTCTCTCAAGGTCAAAGTCATTTCTTTCATACTGAATCTCGACAAATCTTCTCAGGATGTCTGTTCTTCCAATTTTTTGATTTACATAAAGGTTAAGCATTAAATGCTTGTGGTCTTCAGGACTACCAAGTGGATATATCGAAGAAACACTTGCAATAACAATGACATCTCTACTTGATAGGATTGCGCTTGTTGCAGCAAGTCGTAGTCTATCTATGTCTTCGTTAATGGAGGCATCTTTTTCAATATAGGTATCTGTCGCAGGTATATATGCTTCTGGTTGGTAGTAGTCATAATAACTGACAAAATATCTTACCTTATTTTCAGGGAAAAATTGCCTGAATTCACTGTATAACTGTGCAGCAAGAGTTTTATTGTGGGATATCACGAGGGTTGGTCTCTGGAGTCTCTCAATAACATTTGCCATTGTAAATGTTTTTCCACTTCCAGTAACCCCGAGAAGAACCTGCCATTTTGCCCCATTGTTGAGATTATTTACCAGTGCATCGATTGCCTGCGGTTGATCTCCTGATGGCTGAAAATGAGATATCAAATTAAATTTTCTTTCCATAATTGCTTATAAACCTGAAATTCTCTGACGGTATCTATGAACCTCAGGGTAGTTCCTTTCATCCTCGAGTGTTTTAAGTTGTTCCCAGAGTCGCCTTTCTTCCCTCGAAAGACCTCTTGGCATAATGACCTTTATAGTCGCAAAAAGATTCCCTTTTCCAGAGCCCCTTGGCATTCCAAGATTTCTTAACCTTAGAACTGTACCGTCCTGTGTCCCTGGGGAAACCCTTGCTTTTACTTTCCCTGTCAATGTGGGGATTTCTATTTCCCCACCTAAAACAGCAGTTATAACAGAAACTGGTACCTCGCAGTAAAGATCGTACCCTTTTCTTTTGAAAAAATCATCATCTTCAACAAAAACAGTTACATAAAGATCACCTCGAGGGCCTCCTCTATAGCCAGTGTTTCCCATGCCTTTTAATCGAAGCGATGTTCCGCTTTCAATACCTGCAGGGATTTTTACATTTATTTTGTGCATCTCTTTTACTCTTCCTGTCCCACGACAGTTTACACAGGGGTCTGCAATAATTGAGCCTTCGCCCCTACATCTTGGACATGGCTGACTTATTGTTAAAAATCCCTGTGAGTATCTAACCTTGCCTGTCCCATGACACTGGAGACATTCCATCGTACCTTTTTTATTTTTGCTTCCTGTTCCGTCGCAGGCAGAGCATTTTTCGTAGACAGAAACATTAATCGTTTTTTCTATGCCTTTGGCGGCGTCTCGTAAAGGAATAGAAATTCGCATTTCAACGTCTTCTCCACGATTTGAGGATGCTGAGGTTGTGGATTCCTGACCTCCAAAAATATCAGAGAAAAAATCACCAAAAAAATCCCCGAATATATCAGAGAAATCCATTCTCACCCTGCCGAAGTCCTGTCTCCAGTCAAATCCCTGAGGACCGAATCCAGCATGTCCAAACTGGTCATATGTCTTTCTTTTTTCAGGATCACTTAGGACCTCATATGCTTCTGTAATTTCTTTAAATTTTTCTTCTGCCTGTTTGTCGCCTGGGTTTCTATCCGGATGATGTTTTAATGCAAGATCTCTATAAGCCTTTTTTATTTCATCGAGAGACGCATTTTTATCAACTCCTAAAATTTCATAATAATCCCTTTTCTCTGCCATGTTTACTCTTTCTCCATGTTTATTTTTACATATTGTTCTGTTAGGTTACATCCCCATGCAACCGCACTTTTATTTCCAGATTTCAAAACAACTTTGATAATTACCTGTTTTTTTGATAATTCTTTTCTTAAAATGGGTTCATCAACATTGCAAGGAAATCCATCAAATACAAGGTAATCTCCTATAAAAATCTTCATTGCCTGGGGGTTAAATCTGCCACAGACAGAACCAGCGCTTGCAGCAATTCTTCCCCAGTTTGGCCACATACCAGTTACAGCTGCTTTTACAAGATTTGAACCTGCTATTTTTTTTGCAATTCTTCTTGCATCTTTTTCTGACCATGCTGACTCAACTCTTACCTCAATCAGTCGATCTGCACCCTCTCCATTTTCAGCTATTTTTTTTGCAAGAAACTGGCAGACATTTAAAAGTCCATCAGAAAATATTTCAAAATCCTCAGTATTTTCTTTTATTATTTTATTCCCAGCAAGTCCATTCGCGAGGCATACAACAAAATCATTTGTACTCTGATCATTATCAACCGTAATCATGTTGAAACTGTTGTTCACTGCTTTTTTCAATGCCTGTCTTAACGCAGTACGTTGAATAACAGCATCTGTTGTTATAAATGCGAGCATTGTTGCCATATTGGGACATATCATACCTGCACCTTTTGCCATTCCTCCAAGACAAACAAACTGATTTTTTTTGTGTGCCTTAATGTTTGTTTTATATTCAATCTGTTTTGGGAATCTATCAGTGGTCATAATTGCTTCTGCCGCGTCATTCCCGCCAAAACAGGAGGCAGATTTTAACAAAGATTTTAATCCTGTGATAATCTTTTGTTCAGGAAGCATCTTCCCTATTATACCTGTGGAAGCAAAAAGAACGTGCTTTCTGTTTGTATTGAGGATATTTGAAAATTCATTCATAATATTACATGTTATTTCCCAGCCCTGTTTGCCACCGAGAACATTTGCATTTCCGCTGTTGATAAGGACTGCCCTGATGGGATTTTTGAGATTTTTTAATGACCATAAAAGCGAATATGATTTAATCCTGTTTGTCGTTGAACACGCCTCGGCAATACAATCAGTTTCAGAAATAATGACAGCGATATCCTTTTTTTCTTTCTTTATTCCACAATTGATACCTCCTGCCTTAAAACCCAAAGGAAAACATACACCAGTTCTTTCTTCCATATAGATCCTTTTTGTTTAATCAATAAATGAATTTAATATAGCAAGAGCGAGATGTAGATCCTGTTTTGTTGTAATTTTTATATTTTTTGCTTCTCCCGGTATTGCATATACATCAAATCCTTGTTTTATACACAAGGATGCTTCGTCAGGAAATTTTTTAAGATTTCTTATGTCAATGCTGAATATTTTTTCTATAATTTCTCTTTTAAATCCTTGAGGTGTTTGAGCAACCTGAAGTCCTTCCTCAAAGATTGTTGAAATAACCCTGTTTTTTCTCACTGATTTTACAGAACCGTTCACAGGATATACTGGAATACATGCCCCATATTTTATCGTGGCTTTGATAACCCTTTTAATAAGATTTTCACTTACAAAAGGTCTTGCTCCATCGTGAATTAAAATAGTATCGTATTTTTTTGAACAACAGGAAAATCCGTTCAATACTGATTCTTCTCTAAATCTGCCACCTGGGACAATACTGCCAATCTTACTGAAAGACATTTTCCACTTAGAAACAATGGTAGTTTCAATAAATTTTTTCTGCATTACGAGAATGATCTCGTCTATTAAAGGACATTTAGAAAGCGTCTGAAGGCAATACTCAACGATTGGAACATCCTGCATCAAAAATAATGTTTTTGGTATCTTGCTTTTAAAACGCTTTCCTTTGCCGGCGGCAACAACAATGCAGCATATCATCTTAACTTGGCAAAAATAATACGGCCACTCACTGTTTGTATTGTGCTATCTATTACTGTTTCGACTGTTTTTCCAATATGTTTTGCACCATCTTCAATAACGACCATCGTCCCATCTTCAAGATACCCGACACCCTGCCCGTGTTCTTTTCCCTCTCTCACGATTTTCAGTTGAAGTGTCTCACCAGCCATTAGTTTTGCTCTCATCAGTGTTGCAAGGTTATGCAAATTCAAGACCTTTATATTTTTTACTTCAGCAACCTTTGTAAGATTAAAATCATTTGTAAGAATTCTTGCTCCGATTGAAGATGCAAGTTTCACCAGTTTTGCGTCAACTTCATCAATATCAGGATAATCGACATCATAAATCTTTACATCAAGATTACTATCATTTCTCATTTTGTTTAGTGTTTCAAGCCCTCTTCTTCCTCTCTGGCGTTTCATCTCGCTTGCAGAATCTGCAAGTTCCTGAAGTTCTCTTATAATAAATGTTGGGATTATAACTGTTCCCTCAACAAATCCACTTGTTGCAAGTTCATATATTCTGCCATCTATTGCTACACTGCTATCAATGACGATTGCCTTCATTGCTTCTCCTTTGAACTGATGCAGATATGGAAAAAGAAATCCGAGTTCACCTACGCCTCTGATTCCAATCATAATACCAAGATAACTGAAAATAAAATAAAGGATGAACCTTACCCCGTTTTCCTGTCTTGGTGTGGCAAACGGAACAAGTAGAACGAAATTTGCAATTAGAATTGCAGTAATTAGACCAACAATAAGGCCGACCACACCCATGATAAATTTTCTGAACGGAATTTTTTGCATCAACAGTTCTATCCCAACTATAAAAAGACTTCCTACCAGGCCAATTATTACACCGCCAATTTTATTTTCTATCCAGAAAACAGAACCCGCAAATGCACTTATAAGAACAAACGTTGCACGAATAAAATATAAACCCATATATATCCTCCTTACTATTTACCTGTATTATACAATACTATCAGTCAGAATATCAACCCTTAAATATAGTATGAGAAACTTCTCCGAGCCACCCAACCTCCATTGTTTTTATTTCAGAAAAACTATCTCCACAGCCAATAGGTACGAATGCTTGTTTAAATCCGAGTCGCGCTGCTTCTTTAATTCTAGACGTAATATGTTGAACTGGTCTTATTTCGCCAGTAAGCGCAATCTCTCCGATAAAAACAGTTTCTGAAGGAGATGGAATGTCTCTGCATGATGAAATAGTGGCAACTGCAATTGCTAGATCAGCGGCTGGTTCCGTTATTTTGAGCCCGCCTGATACATTAAAATACACATCTTTATTAGCAAGATTCATATTGAGTTTTTTTTCGAGAACCGCGAGAATCAGATTAACTCTGTTATAATCAAGTCCCGTGAATGTACGTCTTGGAATTCCAAGATAACTTGTTGTAACGAGGGATTGAATTTCAACAAGAATGGTTCTTCTTCCTTCTTGTGTTGGGAAAAAGACAAGGCCAGGATGAGTAGCAAGGATATTGTTTATAAAAAGGTGACTCGAATCAGGGATCTCTATCAATCCAGAGACATCCATTCTAAATACACCTATCTCATCTGTTGAACCAAACCGATTTTTCATGCTGCGCAGTATTCTCAGATTTGACAATTTATCGCCCTCAAAATAAAGAACAACATCAACAAGATGTTCAAGGATTTTTGGTCCAGCAATACTTCCTTCTTTTGTAATATGTCCTATCAAAAAAACCGAATGATTTCCTTTTTTTGCCCATTCTATAAGGAATTGAGCAACCCGTCTTACCTGAAATACAGAGCCAAAAGGATATTCAAATTCCGAATCATAAATCATCTGAATAGAATCAATAATAAGGGTGTCTGGTATAATAGATTCAAGTACGTTACCTATTGCTTTTAGCTCATTTTCGGGTAAAAAGAAAAGTCCCTCTGAATTTTTTATTCCGAGACGTTCTGCACGCATTTTTATCTGCTGAAGTGATTCTTCAGCAGACACATAAAGGACCTTTTTCCCATGATTTGAAAGCCCAGCAGCAACAAGAAGAACAAGTGTTGATTTTCCTATGCCTGGTTCCCCTGAAAGAAGTACAACTGCGCCTTCAACAATGCCTCCGCCGAGGGTTCTGTCAAGTTCGCCAATTGTTGTTGATACTCGTATGCTGTCTGATGATTTTATCTCACTGATCAGATGTGGTTTCTGGTTTTCGTTAAAAGATACCTTTTGATGGGTTAATTCTTCATAAAAGGAATTCCATGCTCCACAGGAGGGACATTTACCCAACCACCGAACAGATAGATATCCACATTCCTGGCAGGCAAAAATTTTTTTCTCTTTTGTCATTTTTCTTTGCCTCTGAAAAGGATTTTCCAGGGATGCGCCTTGAGATCTTGCACCATCTCAAAAATTTCATTATAAAGTTCATCCTGCATAAAAAGTTTTCCCACAGTGCCTTTGCCTTCTTGTATATTAGATAGAATACTGGATATTTGGTCGCTTACATATTCTAATTTCGCGAAAGAAATATCAAGATCTGTTGATGTTTGTTTTAATCCCTTAATTGTTTCCTTAATCTCTCTCGCTATTTCAGTATCTGTTATTAAATCTGCAAATAAGCCCTGGCTTTCTGTTTTTTCAATAAGTTGGGTTATTTTATTATTTGTTTTTATAAATGCCTCACCTGAATTTTTAATCTGTTCTGATGCTATGGGAATAGTTCTATTTAATTCGAGCGCGGTATGGTCGAGATTAGTAATAATATTGTCAATTTTTTTTCTGTTATCTATAAGTATTGAGTTTACTTCCTTGGAAGAAGAATTTACATTTGAAATAAGATCCTTTAAATCAGGTCCAATTTCTGCGATGGCACTATCCCATGTTGAAGCAAGATCATTAAAACTACCAACAGTATCTGATGTTTTTAAAACAAGATTTTTTGTTCCTTCGATGATCTGAGAGATTTGTGTTTTCAGGTTTTCATCCTGTGTAACCTTATTTATGGAAATAAGAATACTATTTAAGTTTTTGAGGATATCTTCTCCTGTGCTAAGGAATCGTTCAAGAGGAAGAGGATCTTCACCTATTACCCTTTCTCCTGGTTTTATAATCGGGGTATCGTTTAATCCCGTTGGCATTATTTCCATATATTTTTCTCCAATAATTCCATAGTTTCTTACTGTAAATCTGCTGTGTCTGCCAAGATGAATTTTTGGGTTTATGCGCACAGTTACAACAATCTTTGGTTTTTCTTGTTCTATGGATAGATCTATATCCTTTACCTCGCCAACCTTATATCCGCTTACTCTTACTGGTGCACCTGTATCAAGTCCACCTACATAGTTATAAACAACTTTCAGTTCATAACCTCTTCCGCGCATAAATTTTCCCTGTGAAAAAATAAACACAAAAAATATAACCAATCCGAGAAAAATAAAAAGTCCAACCTTGAATTGAATATCAGATATTTTTGTTTTCATAATATTCTCCGATGTTTAAGAAATATCTTACAAACTCAATCTTTGAATTCTTAAGATCTTCCCATCTTCCTACAGCAAGAATTTTTCCTTCATGGATGACGGCGATATCATTGGCAAGATTTCTTGCAATTGCGAGATCATGTGTTACTATTAGTTCTGTTGTGGAAAATTCCGTGTGGATTTTTTTCATAAGTTTTATAATACTCGAGGATATGAGTACATCAAGCCCTGCTGTTGGCTCGTCATATAATAGCAACTGCGGTTTGCTGATTAGCGCTCTTGCTATGCCAACTCTTTTTTTCATTCCGCCGCTTAATTCTTCAGGCATTTTATCTGCAATGCCTTCGAGACCAACTGCCATAAGTACATTCTCTGCCTGTTTACGTATTTCTCCTTCAGACAGGTCGGAGTGTTCGAGAAGAAAAAATCCGACATTTTCCCATACACTCATGGAATCGAAAAGGGCAGAGGATTGAAATACCATACCTGTTTTTCTGCGAATGTCAAAGAGGTTGTCATCCTTAATCTTAAACATATCCTGCCCAAAAATTACAAGTTTTCCTTTATATGGTTGAATAAGTCCGAGGAGTGTTTTTAAGAGGACTGTTTTACCGGAACCTGATTGCCCGAGTATGACAAATGTTTTACCCTCGGGAATATTAAGGCTGATTCCATGTAATATTTCATACTCCTTTAACATCACGACTAGATCTTCGATTTGTATAACCATTTTATAAAAAATAAAAAATTGCAGTTAATACAAGATTTGCAAGAATAACGAGAAAAAATGAGTTGACAACAGCAGCGGTCGTAGCGTTTCCTACACCTTTTGCTCCGCCGGATGCCTTTAAACCTTCAAGACATGAAGCCCCGGTGATTAAAATACCAAATACAAATGCCTTGGTAATTCCTACAAAAAGATCCTTCATTTTAATAAGCGCAAAACTTTGGTGTAGATATACGCCCGAGCCAATATGAACAAGATATACGCCAATAATATATCCCCCGATAATACTGAGAAAATTCGCCATTAGTGTAAGCACAGGAAGCATTACCATAGACGATAATAATCTGGGTGTAACAAGGTAGGAAATAGGATTAACCCCGAGAACCTCGAGGGCATCTATCTGTTCTGTAATCTTCATACTTCCAATCTCTGCTGCAAGAGATGCTCCAACTCTGCCTGCAACAATTAATGCTACTATAACAGGGCCTAGCTCTCTGACCATAGAGATGCTTACAATTCCACCTACATAACTTTCTCCTCCGAATTTTTTTAATGTTACAGCTGTTTCCATAACCATTATCATTCCTGTAAATGTTGCTATTGTTCCAACGAGAGGGAATGAATCAATTCCAATCTTTGCCATGTTCTCGAACACTATTTTTTTTCTGCGATATCCGCGTGAGAATATTTTTTTTGATGCATTCAAAATTATAAAAGTAATTTCACCAATATAAGATATTACTTCAAAAAAAAGTGTTCCAAGTAAATGGATAAACCTTATAATCATGGGTGTTTTTGAGTGTAATTTTCAAACCTTAGATACTGTTTAAGAAAGGTTAATCGTACCTGACCAAGTGGGCCATTCCTATGTTTGGCTATAAGAATATCTGTAATTCCTTTTGCTTCTTCAGAGTCATCATACTGTTCGTCTCTGTGTAGAAATAGAACAAGATCTGCATCCTGTTCAATAGAACCGCTTTCTCTAAGATCTGCGAGAATAGGTTTTTTATCTTCTCTTCTTTCAATCAATCTGTTCATTTGAGACAGTGCTATCACTGGTATTGATAGTTCTTTTGCCATTGCTTTTAACGAAGCAGATATATCAGTAATTTCCTGTTGACGGTTTTCATACCTTGCTCTGCCTCTCATCAACTGAAGATAGTCAACTATTACCATCTGAATGTTTTCTCGTGATTTTAATCTTCTTGCCCTTGCTCTTAACTCAAAAATAGAAAGTGCTGGTGTATCATCGATGAATATAGGCGTTTTTTCGAGTATGCCAGCCGCTTGAATTAGTTTGCCCATGTCTCTATCTGAAAGAATGCCCTTTCTCATCAGGGACGAATCAATACGTGCTTCTGAACATAACATTCTCTGGACAAGTTGTTCTTTTGACATTTCGAGGCTGAATATCAAAACAGGAACATTCTGCGTTACTGCAAGATTTTGAGCGATATTACAGGCAAATGCTGTTTTCCCCATTGAAGGTCTTGCAGCAATAACAATAAAATCAGATCTTTGGAATCCTGATGTGATATTATCAAGATCAATATAACCAGTAGGTAAACCTGTTACACGATCCTGTCTTGCGTGTATCTTTTCAAAAAGATCAAGATTTTCTTTAACAAGCGTGGATATTGGATATGCCTCTCGTGAAATCATATGTTCAGAAACATCGAATATCATTGTTTCTGCACGATCAAGAAGACCGTCAACATCCTGAACACCTGAGTATGCTTCTGTAATAATCTTTGTAGATGTGTTAATGAGCGTTCTAAGTACAAAGGTATCTTTCACAATCTTTGCATAATCCTCTATATGAGCAGCAGTAGGGACAAAATCGAAAAGCGAGGTTAAATATTCAATACCTCCTGCCTGATCTATCTTGTTAATTTCTTTAAGATAATTGGAAAGTGTAATAAGATTACATTTGATATTTTTTTCAAAGAGATCCTGCATAGCGCTAAATATTAACTGATGGCGATTGTCATAAAAAAAATCTTTTTTAATAATTTCAAGACCTCTTATAAGGGCATCTTCTTCAAGAAGCATTGATGCAATAAAAGCCTTTTCTGCTTCAGTATTCTGGGGTGGTACCTGTTCACTAACAGGTAGATTTTTTTTTGCCATAGTTCCCTCTTAAATTATTATATCCGCCAGGCAAGATAAAAACAATGATATATTGTGAGGTATTATTACCCTGTTAGGCAGGGTTTTGCTTCTGCACAATCCACACCTTTAATTCTGCCCTGATTTCACCAATAAGATGGATATTGACCTTATAGATACCAAGCTTTTTTATTGGTTCTTCAATATTAACCTGGTGTTTATCTATTTGAATATCATGCTGAGATTTTAGTGCATTTACAATATCTTCTGCGGTAATAGAACCAAACAATTTTTCTTCTTCGCCTGCATTTGCTTCAATGGTAATTGAAATCTTATCCAATTTTTTTTGGAGTTCTTCTGTTTCTCTTAGAAGTTTTTCTCTCTTCAAATCCGCGGATTTTTTAATCTGTTCAATCTTTTTTATATTTTTTCCGCTCGCCTCAATGGCAAGTCCTTTCGGCAAAAGATAATTCCTTGCGTATCCATCTCTGACCTCGTGAATTTCTCCCTCCTGTCCTAAACCTTTTATGTCTTTTGTAAGGATGATTTTCATAATATTTTTCCTTATACCTGAATATATGGAAGAAGTGCCATGTACCTTGCTCGTTTTATAGCCCTTGTAAGAGACCGTTGATGTCGTGCACAAACACCTGTAAGTTTACATGAAAGGATCTTTCCTCTACCGCTCATATACCTTCTTATTCGTCCGACATCCTTGTAGTCAACCTCATGAATTTTTTCCTCACAAAACTTACATCCCCTCGCCCGTTTCTTCCTTTTTGGTTTCTGTTTCTTCTTTGAATCCTTCATTCTTTGTTCCATTTTCCATTTCTCCCTGTATATCCGGAACTAATCTATCCAGAAATTGAAAGTTTTCAACAAAAACTTCCAGTGTTGATCTTCTCTCCTTATCTGTGGTTTCCCACTGACGATAATTCAAACGTCCTTCAACAAAAATCATTGAACCTTTTCTGAGGTATTCTGCACAAATTTCAGCCCTTTTTCCCCAGACGACAAGATTGATAAAGCATGGGTCTTCCTTCTTGTTGCCATCCTTTGCAGTATATTCCCTGTTAACAGCAATGCCAAAACCTGCGACAGCACTTCCAGAAGGTGTGTACCTTAGTTCAGGATCCCTCGTTAATCTTCCGATTAAAAAAACCTTATTGAGATTCGGACTCGCCATTTTTTGTAAATTCAGGGAATTCTTTTATATTCAAAATAAGAGTTCTGAGAACTTTTTCTCTATGTTTCAAGCCATCATTTATTTTTTTTAATGTATCGGGTGTTGTTTCAAAGTGAAAAAGATAATAATACCCCTCGTTTTTTTTCTTTATAGGATACATAAGTGTGCGTCTGCCCCATAATTCGTGATGAACAACATTTGTACCCGAAGATTTCAAGATTTCCAAAATGTTATTTATCTCTTCTTCAAGTTCACTGTGGTCAAGTCCAGGATCAATCAGAATGCAGGCCTCATACTTTCTAATCATTAACTCCTCCGTGGTTCATCTTTGTTAATATTGCACATAAAATTATACCTATCTTCAGCCATATTGTCAAAAAACTGCGTATATCGGGAGTAATAATCTTACTTGATATTCTAACATACATTCGTTTTTTATAAATCTATGTAATTTATTATTCAGTTTTTTCCCTTAGAATAATATTGCTTATTATACATACCTTTGACATAAATCTCAAAAACAGGTAAATTATTATATTAACCCGCTTGGAAATTTCAGGAGGAAAAACCAATGGTAAGAGTACGATTTGCACCAAGTCCCACAGGTTATCTTCATATAGGAAACGCAAGGACAGCACTTTTTAATTATTTGTTCGCAAGAAAAAATAAAGGGGTCTTTGTACTTCGTATAGAGGATACAGATTTAGATAGATCGAGCGATGAGTTTGAAAAAGGTATTCTCGATGATTTAAGATGGCTTGGGCTTTCCTGGGACGAAGGCCCTGATATTGGAGGTCCATACCAGCCATATAGACAAATAGAGAGGCTGAATCTTTATCGGGAATATGCAACCCGTCTTGTATCTGAGGGTAAGGCATATCAGTGTTGGTGTACAAAAGAGGAAATTGAAGAAAGGACGAAAGCAAAAGGATATGATAATTATTGTAGAAATCTTACAGATGAGCAGATTGCTAAATTTAAGTCAGAGGGAAGAAAACCTGTCTTAAGGTTTAAGGTCCCTGAAAAAGATGTTGTTGTAAATGATATTATCCGTGGTATTGTAAGGTTTGAATCAGGTTCGCTAAATGATTTCGTTATTATGAAATCAAATGGAGTTCCCACATTCCACTTTGCTGTGGTTATCGATGATTTTGAGATGAAAATTACACATGTAATAAGAGGCGAAGACCATCTTTCAAACACGCCGAAACATATTCTTATATTTGAATCATTTGGTCAAATACCCCCACAGTTTGCGCATATGTCAATGACTCTCGGCCCAGACAGGACACGTTTGAGTAAAAGACACGGGGCGACCAGCGTTCGACAGTACAGAGAAAACGGTTTTCTTTCAGATGCAATGTTTAATTATTTGGCTCTTCTCGGTTGGAGTAGCAAAGATAATCAGGAAATATTTCCAAGAGAAAAACTAATTCAAGAATTTTCAATTGAATCCTGTAATAAATCCAATGCCATATTTGATCCTGCGAAACTTCTCTGGATGAACAGTCAGTATATGAAAATAAAACCATCAAGTGAAATAGCAAAACTATCAATTCCTTTTCTCGAAAAAGCAGGATATGAAAAATCGAGCATTGAAAAAAATATGAAAACTATTGAAAGAGTTATAGATCTTGAAAAAGAAAAATTCAAAACCCTTAAGGATGTTCCCGAAAGAATATCGCCATTTATTACAGAAGATATTACCTGGAATTCGGGTTTATCACAGAAATTCAAAAGTCCTGAGGCTACAAGGATATTGTCTGATATACTCGTTGAAATAAAGGAAATAGAACCATTTGAAAAAACGGTTCTTGAAGATATGATAAGAAAATTTTGTGAAGAGAAAAAGGTAAAAACAGGAGAGGTCTTTCATCTATTAAGATTTGCATTAACTGGTGTAACAAAAGGTCCGGGATTGTTTGAATTGATGGAGATTCTTGGAAAAGAAGTTTCAATAAAAAGAATAGAAAAATTTTTAGTTAATAAGGAATATTAACCATTAGAATTAGATATAATCTGGGCGAGTTTAATTCTATATTGTTTATTATAATGCAAAAAACTTTTGTATTGGTTTAGAGTTTTTTCAACAAATATCGATGTAAAAGATATATTCACGGGTCTTATACTGAAAGGAAAAAATGGAGGTTGTATGATAGTAGTTTTCAATACCTTGTCAAGGAAAAAGGAACAGATTATTCCAGTACAGGATAAGCAGATAAAAATGTATACCTGTGGGCCAACAGTATATGATTATGCACATATTGGAAACTTCCGTGCATACGTTTTTGAGGATATCCTGCACAGGTTTCTTGAATACGCAGGTTACCATGTTATCAGGGTTATGAATATAACAGATGTTGATGATAAAACAATAGCAGGTGCAGTTAGAGAAAATCTTTCCTTAAATCAGTATACACAAAAATACATAGACGGATTTTTTCAGGATATGGAATCTCTAAAATTAAAGAAAGCGACATATTTCCCGAGAGCAACCCAACACATTCCAGAAATGGTTGAACTCATAAAAAAACTTCTCGCAAAAGGTCATGCATATGAGAAGGCCGGATCTATTTATTTCAGGATTAGTTCATTTCCTGATTATGGAAAACTTTCGCACTATAATTTCGAACAGATACTTTCCTCTCAAACGGATGAAGATGAATATGAAAAAGAGCAGGCACAGGATTTTGTCCTCTGGAAGGGATCGAAAGATGAACCATTTTTCTGGGAAACAGATATTGGGAAGGGTAGACCTGGTTGGCATATTGAATGTTCAGCAATGAGCATGAAATATCTTGGTGAAACTTTTGATATACATACAGGAGGTATTGATAATATATTTCCACATCATGAGAATGAAATAGCCCAGAGTGAGGCGGCGACGGGGAAAAAATTTGTGAACTATTGGCTTCATTGTGCACATCTTCTCGTCAATGGAGAAAAAATGTCAAAATCAAAAGGAAACTTTTATACGTTGAGAGACCTTTTGGGTAAAGGGTATAATCCAATAGCGATAAGATATCTTTTAATGACAACACATTACAGGGATCCATTAAATTTTACAGAAAAATCTTTGAGGCAGGCAGAAAATACCGTAAGCCATCTTCAGGCGTTTTATCAAAGGGTTTGTTTTGCCTTAAAAAAACCCGGGATGGAAAATAAGGAAATTGAAATATTTATTGATTCGGCATCAAAGGGCTTTTATGACGCAATGAGTGATGACCTGAATATTTCTGCTGCAATGTCTGAAATTTTTAAGTTCATAAGCAATATAAATGATTTCTTTGAAAAGGATATGATTTCAGCCATGGATGCAAAAAAAATTACGAAATTTTTGAAGAAGGTAAATGAGGTGATTGAGATTATTGAACCAGATATAGAAGAATTATCAGAGGATAAGATTAGTTTAATCAAAGAACGGGAAAAGGCGAGAAAAGAAAAGGATTTTAAGAAAGCAGATGAAATAAGAAGTTATCTTTCTACTCAAGGAATTTTGCTTGAGGATACTAAATACGGGACACGATGGATCAGGAAGTAAAAATATCACAGGTAATACCTGAAGATAGTTCCAGATATATAATTATTCAAGGTGCAAGGGAGCACAATCTTAAGAATATTTCATTGAAGATTCCCAGAAACAGTTTTATTGTTATAACTGGAATTTCTGGTTCAGGGAAATCGTCTCTTGCTTTTGATACGCTTTATGCTGAGGGCCAACGCAGGTATATTGAAAGTTTATCTGCTTATGCAAGACAGTTTCTTGAGCAGATGAAAAAACCAGATGTTGACCATATATTTGGTTTACCTCCTGCAATTGCAATAGAACAAAGGAAATCAGCATCAAACCCTCGTTCTACTGTAGCAACCACAACTGAAATTTACGATTATCTTCGACTTCTTTACGCAAGAATTGGAGAATGTCATTGCCCAAAATGTCATAGGCCAATAACGAAACAATCATCAAGTGAGATTATCGATAGGATTGTATCCCTGCCAAATGAAAACAGTATCATAGTTCTTGCACCGGTTGTTAGGGGGAGAAAAGGAGAGTATCGAAAGATTCTTGATGAGATAAAAAAATCTGGATTTTTAAGGGCGAGAATAGATGGCAAAATTTTTGATCTTGATGAGGATGTATCCCTTAAAAGGTATAGAACCCATTCTATAGAAGTTGTGATTGATGAGATTGAACCTATTTCTGATAGACAGAGAATAGCAGAAAGTATCGAACTTGGTTTAAAGATTGGGAAGGGACTTATAGTTATACATCAAAATGGAAATGACCTTCTATTCAGTGAAAGATTGAGTTGTCCTGCATGTGGAATAAGTTTCGAAGAACTTGCACCGAGGAATTTTTCCTTTAACAGTCCTTATGGTGCTTGCCCTGAGTGTAAGGGACTCGGGTTTTTGATGAAGATAGACCCTGATCTTGTTATTCCTGATAGAGATAAAACATTTAGAGAGGGTGCAATAAAACCCTGGCAGGATACAGGAGGCAGGCATATATTTTTTTATTATAGAGGACTTCTAAGAGATATGCTTCGGCATATTGGAAGAAAACTTGATGACAGGATAAAAGATCTATCAAAAAAAGAGATTGATTTTTTACTCTATGGTGATGATGAAGGGATTTACGAGGGTGTTATCCCAAATCTTGAACGCCTTTTTCATCAGACAGAAAGCGAATTCAGACGAGAAGAAATAATGAAGTATATGAGGGAACTTGTTTGTCCATCCTGCCACGGAGATCGTTTGAAACCAGAAGCACTTGCTGTAACTGTGGGAGATAAATCAATAATGGACGTGTGTAGAATGAGTGTTTCTGCTGTTAAGAATTTTTTCCAGCACCTTCAACTTACTCAAAGACAACAAATTATTGCTCAACAAATTCTCAGAGAAATTATAAGCCGTACTGATTTTCTTCAGGAGGTTGGTCTTGATTATCTAACCCTCGACAGAATGACCCATACTCTTTCAGGTGGAGAGGCAGAAAGGATACGACTGGCAACTCAGATAGGCTCAGGGCTTGTTGGTGTACTTTATATTCTCGATGAGCCAAGTATAGGGTTGCATCCGAGAGATAACAAAAGGTTAATAGCAACCCTCAGACATCTTTCTTCCCTCGGAAATACTGTGATAGTAATAGAACATGACGAGGAGATGATGAGAAATGCAGATTATATTATTGACCTTGGTCCTGGCGCGGGTAAAAATGGTGGGGAAATTGTTGGGTGCGGAACGATCCATGACATAATTGCCTCTGAAAAATCCATCACTGGAAGATATCTTTCTAGAAAAGAATTTATTGTAGTTCCAGAAAAAAGAAGAAAACCAGGAGATAAACATATTCTGATTGTTGGTGCTTCTCATAATAATCTAAAAAATATTGATGTATCTATTCCTCTCGGACTGTTTGTTTGTGTGACCGGAGTAAGCGGTTCAGGAAAAAGTAGTCTTATCGATGATGTGCTCACACAGGGTTTGAGAAAAATTCTTTACTCGAGTAAGGTTGTTCCTGGAAAACATAAAGCAATACTCGGTGTAGAACATATTGATAAGGTTGTAATAATAGATCAATCTCCAATCGGAAGAACGCCAAGATCAAACCCCGCAACATATACAGGGGCATTTGACCTTATAAGAAGAATGTTTAGTATAACTCAGGAATCAAGAATAAGAGGGTATAAACCAGGAAGATTCAGTTTTAACCTGAAGGATGGAAGGTGTGAGGCCTGCCAGGGAGAAGGTATAACAAAGATTGAAATGCATTTTCTCCCTGATGTTTTTATTCAGTGCGAAGTATGCGGAGGGAAAAGATATAACAGAGAAACCCTTGAAATTAAATACCACGGAAAAAATATTGCAGAGATTCTTGAAATGAAGATAGAAGATGCCAGTGAATTTTTCAAGGACAATATCGCAATTTCAGCAAAACTTCAGACATTATGCGATGTTGGATTAGGTTATCTTGAACTTGGTCAGCCAGCAACCACTCTTTCTGGTGGTGAAGCGCAAAGGGTTAAGCTTGCTACTGAACTATCAAGAAAAGGCACTGAAAAAACTCTATATATCCTTGATGAGCCCACCACAGGACTTCATCTTTATGATATACAAAAACTGTTGGGAGTTCTTAATCGTCTTGTTGATAAGGGGAGCACTGTTGTGGTTATAGAACATAACATAGAGGTAATAAAATCAGCAGATTATATTATAGACCTTGGCCCAGAAGGTGGGGATAAAGGTGGTGAAGTGGTTTGTACCGGAAGTCCTGAAGAAATATCCAGAAACAAAAAATCATATACAGGACAGTTCCTAAGTAAAGTTCTTTGTCAGAAGATTGAAAATGTTGTTTGAAGGAGAATATTATGGTGGCGAATCTTCCCCCGGATTATCATGCGAAGGAAGCAGAACTAAAGGATGCGAAAACTCCTGAAGAAAAGATTGCCATACTTCTTGAGATGATGGCAATAATGCCGAAACACAAAGGTACAGAAAAACTTCAGAAGGAATTGAAATCAAAAATTGCGAGATTAAAAAAGGAGGCAACAGAAAAAAAAGTTATCTCGAGGGGTAGTCCTATTCCAACAATAGAAAGAGAAGGCGCAGGACAAGTAATAATTGCCGGTCCACCAAATACCGGTAAATCAACCCTTCTTGCTTCAATAACTAAAGCAAAACCAGATATTGCTGATTATCCATTTACTACAAAAATTCCTCAGCCAGGGATGTTTCAATATCAGGATATTCAAATTCAGATGGTAGATACTCCTGCTCTTTCATCTGGTATTTCTGAAAACTGGCTTGGAGATCTTTTACGAAAATCTGATATGATTCTGATGTTACTTGATCTTACAGATGATGACATACTCGACAAGATGGATGAGACAATGAATGTACTTGAACAGTTCAAGATTAAACAGCAAAATACATGGGAGTTTACAAAAAAAATTCTGTGGGTTGGAAACAAAATAGATATTCCTATGTGGAAAGATATCAAGAATATTCTTTGTGAACTTTACCCTCTGGATAAAGATCTTTTGACAATCTCTGCACAACATTTGTTGAATATAGATACCCTCGGGGAATTAATTTTTAAGACCCTCGATATTATAAGGGTTTATACAAAAATTCCGGGTAAACCTCCGGAAATGAAAAATCCATATACAATATCTGCAAGGTCAACCCTTGAGGACCTCGCAAAATCAATACATAAAGATCTTGTTAAAACCTTCAAATATGCGAGATTATGGAAACAGGGGAAGGGGAACCCGATTATTGCAGGAAGAGAGTATATTCTTGAGGATAAAGACCTTGTAGAAATTCACGCAGAAGATATGAAATGATTAAATTATCCGCTCTTAATATTACAAAGAAATATGATCGTGCCTATGTTCTTAACAACGTTTCCGTATATGTTGAAGAATCACAGTTTTTTGCTTTACTCGGCCCATCAGGTAGTGGAAAGACCACACTTTTAAGGATCATTGCTGGTTTTTTGAAACCTGACAGTGGAAAAATAATTATAGGAAACAGAGATATTACTTATCTTCCTCCAAACAAAAGAAATACAGCAATGGTATTTCAGAACTTCAGCCTCTGGCCACATATGAATGTTTTTGAAAATGTCGCGTTTGGATTAAGATTAAGAAAAATTCCAAACAAAACCATAAAAGAAAGGGTATATAAAATTCTTTCAATGGTACATCTCGCTGATTATGCAGAAAAAAAGCCACAGCAACTTTCTGGAGGGCAACAGCAACGTGTCGCGCTCGCAAGGGCGCTTGTAATTGAGCCAGAAATTCTCTTGCTCGACGAACCATTAAGCAATCTTGATGCCCATCTCAGGGATGAATTAAGACAGGAAATCAGGACATTACAGAAAAATCTTGGAATTACAACAATTTATGTAACCCATGATCAAAGAGAAGCAATGCTGATTGCTGATGTAATTGCGATAATGATGAATGGAAATATTATTGAAACAGATTCCCCTGACGTTTTATATCAGGAACCAGGATGCATTGAGACTGCGAGATTTCTTGGAGAACTTAATGAAGTAGAGGGTGTGGTTCTAAACTCTGAGAATAATTTTTGTATGATAAAGACCTCTATAGGGACGCTCAAGGCAAAAGTATCCTCGAATTTTGCTAAAGGTGAAGATGTTATTGTCGGATTCAGACCAGAGTTTCTTTATATTGTTTCTGAAAAAACAGAGAATACCTTTGTGTGTGAGATTGTTTCTATTGAATATGTTGGCTCTACTATAAATGCAATTCTACAATCAAATGACCAGATTTTAAGGGCTGCTTTTTCACCTTTGTATTTTAAGATGCCAGAAAAAGGAAAACTTCTTGTATCTGTGGATCCCGAACATATAATTGCGTTCAGGAAAAAGAAATGACAGGATTATTTTTATTGCTTCTTATATTTTTTCTTTTATTCTCTGTATATCCTATTGTGTTCTTATTCTGGAAGTCCACCAATGTTTCTATACATCTTTTTCCTATTGTATGGTCAAATATTGCCGTAAGACATAGTTTTATAAATAGTATCAGTCTTGCACTATTTGTTACGATAGCAGCAAGTGTTATTGCAATTCCGCTTGCTCTTATGACGGGTTTTATAAAAATTCCTGGCAGAAATTTCTGGAAAAAAGCATTTCTTTTACCCCTTATCGCGCCACCTTTTGTTTCGGCAATAGGGATGAGACAGATATTGTCTCGTTTTGGGTCAGTTAATCTGCTTTTGATGAAAGCAGGGGTAATTGAGCAACCCATTAATTTTCTTGGTGCAGGCCTTACAGGAATTTTTATATTACAGGTGCTTCATCTTTACCCAATTATCTACCTTAATATGTCGGCTTCTCTCGAGAACATAGAAGCATCGTGTATTGAATCTGCAGAAAATATTGGTGCTTCATTCTGGCAAACACTAAGGAAAATTATTTTGCCTATGTCTTTGCCAGGATATTTTGCAGGAGCATTTCTTGTTTTTATATGGTCTCTTACTGATCTCGGGACTCCCCTTGTTTTTGATTATTCAGATCTTATTCCTGTATCTATATTTCAATCTCTTACCGACATATATTCAAATCCTGCAGGATATGTGCTTGTAATATTTGTTTGTATTATTGCAATTATTCTATTCTTCAGCACGCGATACTTTCTTGAAAAAATTTCCTATGTTGGGATTGTGAGGTATAAAACCACCAAAGAACCTTTATCTGTGGGTAAACCATTAAGGGCTATTTCATTGATATATCTTGGGATTCTCCTTTTTATTTCTATTCTACCCCACGCTGCAGTTATTCTGAATTCTTTTTCAGAAAAATGGTTTCTTACAGTGTTACCTGAACGATGGACACTTCACTATTATAGAGAGGTTTTCCATCATCCAATAGCAAAAATCAGCCTGATAAATAGTACACTTTACAGTGGAATAGCAGGAATTATCACAACAATAATAAGTTTGGCAATAGGATTTATTATATACAGAACCCAGATAAAAGGAAGGCAGATTCTCGAGAGTTTTGTTATTTTTCCAATGGCTATTCCAGGTATTGTTTTTGCCTTTGCCTTTGTGCTGGTTTTTTCAGAGACCATTCTTGATCCGAGAAATTTCCCTGTTTTTTTGCTGGTTATTGCCTATGTGCTAAGAAGGATGCCTTTTTCTGCAAGGTCTATTATGGCAAACTTTCAACAGATTGATATTTCTTGCGAAGAAGCGTGTCTAAATCTTGGGGCATCAAGATGGACAACCTTTAGGAAGATAACTATGCCGGTTCTTAAAAATGGAATTGTTGCTGGTTTTATTTTTGCATTTGCTTTCTCAATGATGGAGGTTTCAAGTAGCTTAATACTCGTAAGCAAACAGCAGTATTTCCCTATTGCAAAGGGTATATATCAGCTTGCAGGAAGAGTAACAGATGGACCATATATTGCATCTGCTCTCGGTGTACTCGGAATGATCGTTAGTTTTATTGCCCTAATGA
Source organism: candidate division TA06 bacterium ADurb.Bin131 (assembly GCA_002070645.1). Classification (GTDB taxonomy): domain Bacteria; phylum Ratteibacteria; class UBA8468; order B48-G9; family DTJG01; genus DTJG01. The sequence continues at coordinate 10,704 of MWDQ01000066.1, read as the reverse complement.
TGATATACAAACTTACAGGACAGGAGAATGTATCAATCTCGGTTTGATATGATAAAATAATCATATATAAGGGCGGTTGGCTCAGGGGCAAGAGCGCCTCCCTCACACGGAGGAGGCCGCAGGTTCAAATCCTGCACCGCCCAATAATTTTTTTATAAGCAGGATTTGAATGGAGCGGTGCTGATGCGATGAAGAAAGAGCACTGTATAGCACTAAGGGCGAGAAGGTGAGCCCGCTGACCGAAGCGTAGTTTGCAAGACGATGTATAGGTCTGAGCAAGCGAAGACCTATGCGGGTGGCCGAGCTGAGGCGTCGTGGGAGCATCCAACCGGTATTTTATAGGTTGGATGAAAGAGGAGTGGGGAAAGAGGCGTTCCCCACGCGGTAGGGGGAAGATTAAGGGGGAGATCCCCCTTAAGGAGCGAGGAGCAGATCGCGACCGAGCGACGGGGCGCCAAATCCCTGCTAACGCGATGAAGAAAGAGCGTTGTATAGCAGGCCCGACGAGCAGGTGAGTCGGGTGCACCGCCCAATAATTTTTTTATAAGCAGGATTTGAATGGAGCGGTGCTGGTGCGATGAAGAAAGAGCACCGTATAGCACTAAGCGCGAGAAGGTGAATTTTGTACGATGGGTCTATAACTGAAGACATTCACAGAAATTCCAGTGTGCTGGTTCAGATAGCAAGGATACATTTGAAAACCCAGTACAGCATACTGTGAGGGAGTATGAGGGAAGAAGTCCCTCATGTTTGGGGGAGAATGGGTCCGCAATGCTTTGCGGATCCTTAGGTAGGGGGCTTGCCCCCTACTAAAGAGTCGTGTCGAGAGAAAAAACAGAAATAAGGGAGAAATGCGTAATCAGAAAGCAGGTTTTAAAACTGAGAGAGATCTTCAGGAAGCAATCTTACAGGAAAAAATGAAAGGGACGCCTGATTTGGAAATTGGCCAGAAGTATGGGGTCACATTCAGATATATTGAGCATCTTATTACCAGGACCAAAGGTTTAAATATTAGTGCTTTGAGGTCTTGTAAAAAGATAAGAACACTTTATCCAAAGGATTTTAAGGAAGAGCAAACCACTGTCTGGAGTTTTAAACAAAGGGGTAAATGGGCAACTCATAGTGGAGAATATAGAGGTAATTGGTCTCCTTATATTCCAAGAAATGTTATTCTTAAGTATTCAAAACCAGGTGAGTTAATTTTAGATTATTTTTGTGGTGCGGGAACTACTGCTGTAGAATGTAAACTTTTGGGAAGAAAGTGTATAGCGCTTGATATTAACGACAAAGCTATTGAATTGGCAAGGGAAAATGTAAATTTTAGCATGGAATCAAAACAATTAACTTTTATCGAAGAACAAAGTTGCCGGAAGATTTATGAACCAACACTATTAATTGGTGACGCCAGAGATCTATCATTTCTGGAGGATAATTCTATAGACTTAATTTGCGCCCATCCTCCTTATGCGAACATAATCCATTATACTGATTCAAAGGAAGGAGATTTATCTTTTTTTGACATGGGTAATTTTTTGAAAGAAATGTCAAAAGTTGCCAGAGAGAGTTTTAGGGTGTTAAAACCAGGTAGACAATGTGCTATTTTAATTGGAGACACCCGTAGTAAGAAACATGTAATTCCTTTGGGATTCAGTCTGATAAACGTTTATCTGGATGCTGGCTTTAAATTAAGAGAACTTGTTATCAAAAGGCAGCATAACTGCAAAACCACCGGGTTTTGGTATGCTAATAGCATAAAATACAATTTTCTTCTTTTGGCTCATGAGTATCTCCCAATTTTTGAAAAGCCTAAAACACCTTTTTCCTTGAGTATAAGAGAAGGAAAAACAGATTATAGTTTGGTTGTCCCTACTTTAGAAAAACCTCCATTAAAGAGAAAATTAGACGAAATTGAGACCACAACAGTGTGGATATTTCCAGAGAAAGATTTTGAGAAATTGTTGAACAAGAATGTAATTGATAGGTATTCAAATGGACGAGGTTATTCATCTATATCTTTTGTTCCATCTCTTAGTAATAAATTAAAATGTACCAAAAGAAATACACAAAAAAGTAAGGGGTTGCTTTACATCAGAGCCCCATTTTTAAATGATAGTTCTCACTATTCAAATATTGAACAGTACTTAGATGAAATAAAAAAAATCGTAGATGGAGAGTTATCTAATATAAACAACGGTGGATTTCTGGTGATCCAAACTCAGGATATAAGAATAGATAGATACGTAGAACCTCTTGCAAAAAGAATTGTGGATTTATTAATGTCTGACATTTTATGGCTCAAGGAAATAATAGTCGTTACCAAGGAAAAGCAAAACTCAGAAATTCAAACTCAAAGCGAATATTTAAAGATAATTCATCACTATTTGCTTGTTTATGAAAAGAGGGGAAATAAAGATGGGTGAGTTGACATTAATGTGGAAAAAATCTAAATTGCCGCCAGTATTTTACCATACAATCTTTATAGAAAATACGCCCCTAATTCTTATCAACTAGAAAATTCTTGCAAATAAAGGCAAATCTATATGCAGAGAAAAAACGGGCTGATATCTTTATCCGATAGAATCACAAAAGGGATTATTGAATTTTGTGGAAATGTTGTTTTTGAGTTCGATGCCATATCAATTTATATAAAAAACAAGTTAATTGTTCCTAGAAATTATGGAAGTTCACGAGATATTAGTAAATATGAAGAGAAGGCTCTTTTTGAAAACGAATGGAGTTCGCCTAAGGAACTAAAATTTGATTTAGCGAATATGAATAAAGTGCTTTTGATAACAAGTAGACATTTCAAAGAATTGGCATTTAAGGATGTTGTTAAGGTATTAAGAGACAAAAGCATTAAATATATTTTCTTATCGGAAAGATTGCTTTCGGAGAATAATGTAAGTGATATGAGGATCTATATTTTAAGAATGAGGAGTTGGAAAGAATTTAACAGGGCGGCAAAATATGTCTAATTTTCTCAATTTTCTTGAAAAACTTGCACAGTATTGCGATGTAAAGTTCGATTCCGAAAGGTTTAGAGGCGAAGGTGAGTACGAATTGGCTGCCAATGTATTGAACGAGATTAACAGATTTCTTTATCAGAAAAAAACGACTTTACCTTCCGAATATATCTCTGAGTTTCACAAATATTGGAAGGAACATCATGAGGAAGTATTAGCTCCGAAGGTCAATCCAAATAGAGAATGTTTAGCGGTAGCCACGGTTTTAGAGGACATTTATCAGGGTAATACTATTAAAGTTCAATTGGATACCCTTGATTTGGATAAGGAGGAAATTGCCAACGTAAGGTTTTTTACTGCAATTCAAGATTTCAATATCGATGTTCATGCAAGAAGCAATCCTTTTGAATTTTATAAAAGACACCCCGATTGTTTCAAACCTGAGAAAGTAAAGGATAATGACTTGTTGGTAGATGAACTTCTCAATTTTCTTGGGGCACAATCGCAGAGAGATAAACGAAAACCCTGGATGTTGAATTCTGCAAAATTACTGGTAGAAAAATATGATTCGTCTGCATACAGAATTAATGAGGTTCACAGTGGAGATGTGATTGAAATCGTCAAGGCATTAACTGCTGAAGAACGATACGGTTTTTCTACTAAGAAGGCTCATATGTTCCTGAGAGACATGGCTGACTTAGGCGTATGGAAATACAAAAGGAACATCGAGAAATTAGATGTAATGAGTGATAAAAATACCATGAGAGTATCTTTGAGAACGGGTATTCTTCAATTTCGTATTCCTTTACTTGCCAGTTTCCTGGATGTCTTTTGTTATCAATATTCTATGGTGGATAGGTTAAACCGTGAAGCATGGAGGAAAGTATGGGAAGAATGGGGTGAAATTCCAGATAATCATAGACCTCCAACACCGGCATCAATGGATTACCTTATCTTCAGACTTGGCAAGATAGCATGCCGTCCTAATAAACGCTTTTGTCCACCAGAGAAAGAAGTGAATGAAAAGAAATTAGAAAGTCTAATCCCACAGGACAGACTGATTTTTAAGGATGATAGATATTGTATTTTTAGCGGTATTTGTCAATTAGAGAGAAAAATATTAAATGCTCCAAATAGCATTTCAATTGAAGGAAGAACAGGATGGAAAAGTGGAAAGACAAATGAGGGCGGTGGAGGTGGGATTTCATCTTGAAGACAATTTCTCCGTATTGCATAGGATAGCAAATATGGTTTGTCTTGTTTACCCATATCCCAGCGAAGTCAGCACTTCATATATATTTGGAGTTCTATACGAGGTTTCATCGTACATAATAGAAGGAGGCGGAAAATGGTTGAAATAAAATATGAAATAGAAAGGATTGCTAAACTCAAAGAGAGTGATATAGGACCTACTGAAGAAAACGTAAAACAAAAAGTCATTGTGCCAATACTTGAATTGTTAGGTCACAAAAGGGAAGACCTCGAATTTGAATACCGCACACGAAGTGGAGGGAAAATAGATGTTTACATTAAGAATGTGCCTACTGATTGTAAGGTGATTATTGATACTAAAAACTATAGTGAAAACCTAAATGACTATGTTGAGCAGATAAAAAATTATACTTTTGATGAAGGTGCATTAATTGCAGTGATAGCAAATGGTACTGAAATCAGGATTTATAGCCCACTTCGGGGGGTTGCGTTTGAAAGGTCGTTATTATATTCCATTAAAAGACAAGACCTCAATAAGGAATCAGTCTGGCAAATACTTTCTGATCTTTTACATAATGATAGCTTGCAGAAAAGAAACGTATTCAAAAAAATAGATGAACGGGAGATGGAAATAAAAAAAGCTATGTCAGATGAAGAACGTCTCAAGCAAGAGTACGATAATAAAATTGAGGATATCAACAGTGATATAAAAACAAAGGAAGAAAAAATTGAACAACTAAAAATAAAGAGGGAAAATCTTGCAAAGGAGGCAGAATCTAAAATATCAGAGATTTGGAACGCTCTTGGCTTACCTTTTGATCTTTTTGAAATTCCAACATATGATGATATAAAAATATCTACTGGTCCATCTTTAAAATATACGGGAAAAGCCAGGAAGGTGAACTTGCAAGAATTGGTGGATGCTGGCATGATAAGAAATGGGCAAACCCTATATTTTTTTCATGGTAAGGTGTTTAAGAATGAACGGGCCGAAGTAGTGGCAAATCAAAACAAATTAAAATACAAGGGTGATGGTAGAATTTACTCGATTTCAGAACTGGCTAAGATTATAGATATAAAACTTGGTTTTAAGCGTGATGAACATGGTGTAGCAGGACCCAGGTACTGGCAAACAAAAGATGGAAAACTATTACACGATCTCAATGAAATAGTAAGGCAACGCCAGAAATGAAATTTGCATAATAAGAAACAAGGGGAAATTGTGTGCAGGGAAACTCCAGGATTTTCTATTGACTTACTTTGCTATACTCAGGGCATCTGAAATAAGGGCTCAAAAAATTGAATTTATTCAGATAATCTGTAAAAAGTCGGCTAAATTATTTCTGAATAAGGATTATAATAAATAGATATCCGCGAAGGTAATGAGGTTTTTATTTGAACCTTCCTCCCAAGAAGTAGCAACTAAAAAATTAAAATATGATGTAAACAGAGGAATCTTAAAAAATGGCTATGAAGAAAAAATCAAGGAAAAAGAGAAAGAATACTTTTGCAGAAGCACTTGAATCTGTTATAAAACCATTTGAAATAATGGTTAAACCAATTGAAGCAGTGGTAAATCCTGTGGTTATTAAGCCTGTTGAGTTTCTTGCAGACAGGTTTAATGTTTTAGTTAAAGAACTTGAACATAAGATTACTTCCAGTGAGAAAGTGTCTGAGGTTGACGGATTTGTAGATAATCTTCTTAATAGTATGAAGACAGTTGAAAAAAGTTATTATCCTTTATTGAGCGAGGTTGTTCTTATTCATAGCCTTGCAGAGGGTCTGGCTGAATTAGCCAATGATCTTGAACTTTTGAATATTCTCGGCGCTCAGATTCAAAAAACAATGAAGGTTGATTTTATTGTTGGATTTTTATTTAACGAGGAGCAGAAAAATTTAGTTCCTGGTTATAAATTTCTACCGGATAATTTCCTGCTTCCAGAAGAATTTTACTCATTTGCGAAGGAGCAATTCCATTCTGGAGAGGTTAAACTTTATGAAAATACCCCAATAGGAAACAGAAAGTTTAATCTTATCGTAAGTCCATTGAGAACGACCTCTGAAAAATTCGGGATTTTTTTTGTCGGCAAGAAATCTTCAAGGGGAACTTTTTCCGCAGAAGATACAACACTTATTATTGCTGGTTGTACAATGGTAAGTTTTGCTTTGAGTAATTTTAGGCTAAACCAGAAGATTCTTCGAGATAAGCAACTTGTACTTTTGGGTCAGACAATCGGAAGTATTTCTCATGATATTAAAAACATTCTTACAGGGCTCGAAGGAAGTATTGAAATGATAAACGATGGGCTAAAAGATAAAGATTTTAAAACAATAGAAACAGCATCAATTGTTCTTAACAGAAGTTACCAAAAAATGAAGACAATGGTTCTTTCTATGCTTGATTATGCAAGAGACAGGGCTCCAAATTTGAAGATTTCAGATTTTAATAAAACAGTCGCTGATTCCATAGCAGTAATAAAAGAATCATTCAAGGATAAAAATATTAAAATTATTGAGGACTATGATCAATCCCTGCCCAGTGTAGGGATCGATCCTGAGAGAATAGATAGGATGATCTCTAATATTGTTGTAAATGCAATAGATGCAGTTGAAGAAAATAAAGGGATTGTTAGCATATCAACAAGGTATATTCCAGAGGCAAAAGTAATTGAACTTAAGGTTTCAGATAATGGTAAGGGAATTCCCAAAAATGCCCTGAATAAAATTTTTGACCTTTTTTATTCGACAAAGGGTACAAGAGGAACTGGTTTTGGGCTTGCAATTGTTCAGAAGGTTGTAAAAGAACACGAAGGAAAAATTGAGGTAGAATCAGAAATTAACAAGGGCACAACCTTTACAATTCAATTACCTGTTAGGAACCCTGTGGTTCATTAACATAAGAGAGTTATTTTTTGCCATGATCTGAACCAATAATATTTTTTTTGACTGTGATTGAAAATCTGCTAAAATTAAATATATGGCAACGCTTAAAGAAGAACTTGAAAAATTGATGGAGTTGCAAATATTGGATGCTCAACTTCTTGAGATTAATAATCAGTTAAAAGAGCTTCCAGGTCAGATAAATATACTTGAAAAAGAAGATATTCTGCTTGGAAAGGAACTAGAAGAATTTGAAAAAGCATTCACTCATTTTAAGGTTGAAAGAAGACAGAAGGATAATGAACTTAAGGCAATTGAAGAACAGATAAAAAACCTTCAATCCAGAACCAATGATGTTAAAACAAACAAAGAATATCAGGCTATCCAGAAAGAAATTTCAGCTCTAAAAGAAAAAAAATCATCACTTGAAGACGAGATTTTACTTCTTATGGATAATGATGAACAGTTTAAGGAAAAGGAAAAACAACTTAAGGTAAAGGCAGAAGAATACAAAAAGAAAAAACAAGAAAAACAGAAAGATCTGGAGAATACGATTAACCAATTGAAAGAAAATAAAAAAATTCTTGAACAAAAAAGACAGGAATATCTTCCACAGATTGATAAAGCAATACTTAATCTGTACATAAGGGTTAAACAATCAAAGAAGGATGGTATAGCAATTTGCAGGATTACAAAAGGTTCAAACGGCAATATCTGTGGTGGGTGTTATGTTTATATTCCAGGGTATTTGACTGAGAAAATAAAAAGGAAAACAGAAATAGTTCAGTGTGAAAACTGCGGTAGAATTCTAATAGAATGAAATCCATTATTTTGCATTTCGATGGTACAAGCAAACCAAATCCCGGGAAAAGTGCCTGTGCATTTGTTATTTGTGACGAAACCGGGCATGAAATAGAAAAACAGGGAAGATATCTCGGAGATGGAACAAATAATATCGCAGAGTATCTCGGGTTGATTCTTGGTCTTATTAGAGTATTGAGATATGATTCTGATAGAATCTTGATTTATTCCGATAGCAATCTTGTTATACAGCAGATAAGAGGAAACTACAGGGTTAAGGATATTGACCTTAAAAAATTATATATTATTGCTACAGAGATTTTGAAATTTTTTTCTGAAGTAAAGATTGAATACATACCTCACGAGAAAAATATAGCCCATTCTATAGCGCAGTCCTATCTTGAAACAGGATTATTTGATTGATAAACAAAAGTTTTTTGCAACCGTCCAATTTTTAGTGATCTTTAACAATTCGGGAGTAGCCAGGCGACTACCCTGATTATATCAGGGAGGAAAGTCCGGGCTCCAGCAGGCATGATGGCTCCTAACAGGAGCAGGATGCAAGTTCTGGAAAGTGCCACAGAAATCATACCGTTTCGGTAAAAGCCGAAACAAGGGTGGAATGGCGAGGTAAGAGCTCACCGCACTGTCAGTAATGTCAGTGGCAAAGGCAAACCCCATCAGGAGAAAAACCGAGCAGGGTCTGGTGCCTGCACATTATAAAGACCCGGGTAGGTTGCTTGAGTCAGGAAGTGATTCCTGTCCCAGATGAATTGTCGCCTTGAAACAGAACCCGGCTTATGAGCTACTCCCGATAAACATTAATCTCTTGTTCATTAAAAAACGAAAAGAAATTGTCAGAGTTCTGTCAGCATTAACTTACTATAATGGAGGGTTATATGCGGGGAAAAATTCTGATGTTTATTGTTTTTTCTGCACTGTTTAGTATACTGTTGAATGCGCAAACAGCAAAAGGTTTGCCTGTTATAAAAGGCACAACGGTTTCGATTCCTGTGGAGGAATTTAGTAAATTTGTAAGTGATGCGAAGATTTCTCTTCCATGGGCTGATTTTGAAAAATTTCTGACAGCAGAGGCAGGAATAAAGCACATAACAATTCCATGGGAAATTCTGTTGAAATATATTGAACCAGCAATGACTACAAAGCCCGTAAAACCGCCTGTTGATTACATAGTTTCCTCTTTTTTCTATACAGGAGAACCAGAAGGTAATTTTTGCACCCTTAAGTTTTCTGGAAATCTTGTTATTCTGAAAAATCCTTCTGATGGATGGACAACAATCAAACTCTGGCCATCATCTCAGGTTTTTGTTTCAGATGTTAGTTTTAATGGAAAGCCAGTTAATGTCTACAGCTCAGATGGTAATTATCAGATTATTACCAATGAACAGGGAAGTTTTACCATTGAAGGTAAATTGCAGATCAGATTATACGGTGAGAATCTCAGATTTACACCAATTCCAAATACATCGAGTGTTCTTAAACTTAAACTACCGAAGGATTACCAGATTTCATCTTCCTATGTTAGCACAATTAAGGTAAATCATACTGTGGATAAAACCGAAGCGGAACTTGTTTTTGCACCAGGATCCTCTATAGAAGCAAACTGGACTCTTATTTCAAAAGAACCATCAGAATCAAAGATTCTCGCAAATGCTTTGATATCAAGTTATATTCAGACAGATCTTCTTAAAACAAATGCATCGATAAGGTACGAGATACTTTATCAACCTGTCAGATTTTTGAAAATACTGATGCCCGAAGGTTCAAGACTAAACAATATTTCTGGAAACTTTCTTGAATGGAAACTAACTGATTCCACTATACAAATAGAACTGAAACCTGATACAAAAGGAAGCATGAATATTGATGTTTCTTATGAACAAGAGTTGAAACCAGATACCCAGGAGGTAATCATTAAAAATCCTGTAATTGTTGACGCAGAAAAGATAACAGGGTATTTGACTATTTCTACAGCAACAAATCTTGGAGTAAGTGTTTCCGGTTATGAAGGGCTTTCAATGATTGACCCGAGAGAAGTGCCTTCGGCATCCATTAGCACTGCACTTGCATTCAGGTTTAATCAGATACCATTTATTGGTTCATTAAAAATAACAAGATATGAAGAAATGCCTATTCTCGAAGCAACATGTGATTCAGCAAATGCCATTACAGCGGTAACCCTCGATGGTAAAACCATAACACGGGTTATCTATCATATTAGAAATAATGCCAAGCAATTCCTTACAGTAAAACTTCCTGAAAAAAGTCAGATATGGAGTGTATACATCGCAAATTCGCCAGTAAAGCCACTTGCGGGTAAATCAGGTAGTGTTCTTATTCCATTACGTAGAACTTCTGTAAAAACAGATTCCGCACTTCCAATAGAGATTATCTATTTTCAACCAGGAGTTGGGTTTGGAAAAATCGGTGATTTTCAAATAAATTTGCCTGCAATTGATGTCCCAATTATGCATCTTATGTATTCACTTTATATTCCAGAAAAACTAATGCTTGATACTTTTGGGGGAAACCTTGAAAAGGTTGATAATTTTTCTATTTCTGCAGAAACTGTACCTGTTGGAAAATCTGTCGGGAAAGAAGAAACAAGCAAGAAACCAAGTTCCATCTCCCAGTCAGAGATTTATTTGGTTCAACAAAGTGCGCTTGAAAGAAATGTTGCTGCAGGAATAGGGGACAAGGTCTCACAACCGTCTAATGCACCAGAAACGGTAGGAGGGTTTTTACCATTGAGAATCTATATCCCAACCACAGGTAAACTTTTAAGATTTGAGAAAAAACTTGTGATGGATGAAAATGTATTTTTGAA